>CAZPWP010000197.1:0-4968 GCA_964590295.1 uncultured Victivallis sp. | reverse complement strand
TGGAGTCATACGACTTTTTCATAAAAACGCCCTCCCTTTTCAGGTTCATTTAACGGGTTTTTACACCAAGTCAAGTTGTCCAGCTTCCGGGGCCAACCGCATCAAGTCGTTGTCCCAATATTCTGACAGTTGCGCCTCCCAATAATCTCGTCCTTCGCGTCCCATGCCGTCCTCTTGCCGTTCTCCTTTACCCGCGCTTTCGTCAAGCATGCGGAGATGCCGCCGCAGGAATACCGCCGTCTTTTCGTTGCCGGAACTCTCCCGGCGAAATCCGGTAGCGGCGGCGAAACAGCCGGATGAAGTAGCTCGGATAGTTGAAACCGCACTGCATCGCGATCTTCTCGACCGGCAGCCGGCTCTCCCGCAGCAGCTGCACTGCATATTCAAGCCGCATCCGGTTCAGGTATTCGCGCACGGCAAGCCCGGTGCGGCTGCGGACCAGCCGGGAAAGCCGCGCCGGGTGGATTCCGGCCCCCGCAGCGATATCCTCGCGCGAAATATCGTTGCAGAACGTGTATTGCAGATAATTGAAGATACGGTTCCACAGCAGCTCCTCTTCCGACACATGGGTTTCGCGCTCCCGGTACAGCAATTCCAGCACCATCTCCAGCAGCGCCCGCAAATTGAGGCAGGCCGCCCGCGAATCGCTCCCGGCGGCCTGCAGCGCCTGAATCGTCGCATGCATCGCGGCGTCGGCGGGGCGCACAGTGTGAAAAAAGACATCCGGCCCCTTCTGCGGAGGACGCAGGCCGTCGTGGCTAATGTAGAGCGTCCGCACGTACTTCTCGAAAAACACCACCGAAATCATCTCGTGGCGGTGATTCCAGAGTTCGTCGATCCACGCCCCCGGGCGGCCGATGATCACCTCGCCGGGATGGAAAAGCCGCGTTTCGATCCGGCCTCCCGCCGCATAGCGGACCTCCTTCTCGCCGGTCATCGGCTGGATGATGCGGAAGCACGGGTGCATATAAATCCATGTTTCCGGTTCCGGCTGCGGTTCGGCGAAAAAAAGCCGCTCCACCGGCAACTGCCGGGCGCGCACCAGAAACTCCGTCATCTGTTCCAGGCTGGCAATCAAGGCTCGTCCCTCTCTCCAGCAACAATATATTCCCGGAATCGAGAGCTGTCAAGCCATCCTGTTAAAAAAGTATTATTGCAATTCAATTTTTATTATTGTTTTCGGGTGTTTTTTGGGTATAATTAATTGAGCAGATAAAAAATATTTTGAATTTTTGATGGGTCAAGCCATTCTTGACTTGACAATAAGCCATAAACGAAAATTGGAGTAACGCTTTCTCAAAACAGGAAGTTCCAGAAAGAATGAAAAAACACCCAACCAATAGGCACGAAAAATGTAGATTTTTTTTCGTGAGCAGCAACTTTTCGAACCAGAATCTTTATCGCAAATCATTCACTCTTATCGAGTTACTAGTCGTTATTGCAATCATCGCCATACTTGCGGCCATATTGCTGCCTGCGTTGAATCAGGCGCGAACGCGGGCACATGCGATCAACTGCGTGAGCAACCAGAAGCAGATCGGGCTGGGCTTCTTCTCCTACGCGGATGATTTCAGCAACATGCTTTTCATTCAGTCATCGGACTCAAAGCCGTGGCCGCAGTTGATTACCGGGAACAGCTCCGCCCAGTCGCACGGCTACCTCGAAAGGAACATCCTAGTCTGCCCGGCAGATCCGAATCCGGACGAGGGCTATCTCTGGTGTTTTGGGGTCATGGGCGTATGCGACTACCGTTTTTCAGACAAAGAAAGCCTCGGGGACATCGTCATTTCGCCCGACGGCGTGGCGCGCTACTACGCGCTGAACCGCCTCAAAGCTCCAGCCCGATCGATCTTGCTGGCCGACACTTGGAATATCACTAACAACAACAGCGTCTACTACTTCAATCCTGCGGAACTGAGGGAGAGTCCGGCGAACATCGGCCTCTGTCGCCGCCACAACAACCGGGCCAACACGCTGATGTTCGACGGACACGTCGAGTCGCTCGACAAAAACGGCCTGACCGCCACGGTCACCAACGTGACCATCTCCTACAACTCGAACTTCAGCCCGGAAAAACACTGAACAATACCGGCGATTCGCCGTTCAACACGAAAGGAACCGAAAGCTAATGACCAGATATCTGCTTCTTCTGCTCGGATGCCTGCTGTGCGCATGGCAGGCCGCGGCGGCCGAACTTCCGCCAGACGGCTGGAAGTTCAGCAACGGACCCGAATTCCCGGGCGCCGCCGGAACGCTGCGATGCGACGACAAAATTCCGTTCAACGGGAAAAAATCGCTCGAACTTGCCGGAGACTTCAGTAGAGGCGGCGTCTACGTCGCCGCCGTCCATACGCTCGAACCGGTCGCGGAACTCCGGGAGTTCCAGTTCAAAATCAAAGGGAATGCGGCCCAGGTGGCCGTCCGTTTCGTCGATACGGACGGACAGACCCACCAGCATTTCCTGCCGCTGACCGGCAATCCGTCGGTCTGGCAGAGCATCGAAGTGCCGGTCGCCGGTTCTCCCAGGCACCACTGGGGCGGAAAAAACGACGGCGTCCTGCGCGGCCCGGTCCGCCGCATTGCCGTCGTGTTCCACCGCGATGACTTTCCCGGCAAAACCGGCAACGTCCGCCTCGCGGACTGCCGCACGGTCGAAACCAGACGCCTCATGCAACCGCTGCCACTGCCTCTCCCCGCCACCGCCGAGGCGTGGAAACTGAACCGCGGCACCGAATTTGCTCCCGGCGCCGACGCTTCGCTCAATGCGGACGGCAAACGGCTGCTGCTCAAGGTCGACAACAGCAGACACGGCAACTACGCGGCGGCCGAGTACCGCTTCAAGGCCCCGGTCACCCCAAAGCGCCTGAGTTTCGAAATGCGCGGAGCGAACCGAAACATCGCGGTCCGTTTCATCGACGCGGGCGGGCAGTGCCATAACCATCTGTTCAAAGCCTCTGGGAATCCGGGCGAAACGCAGAAGTTCACGATCGACGTCGCCGGTTCCGAACACCACTGGAGCGGCAAAAACGACGGTGTTTTCCACGGGCCGCTCGCAGGAATCCAGTTGGTCATCTGCGGCAAATTCTACGGGCCGGGGAAAAAGGGAGAAACCGAATTCCGGAATCTCTCGGTCGAAGCCGACGACCCCGCCGCAGGGCTTCCTGCCTGGAAGGTCGACGACCCCGCCGCCCTGTTCCGCCGTACCGGCGACACCTCCCCCGTCCAGCTCCGGGCCCGCTTCCCGGAGCCGCCGAAGCCGGAGCAGCTCCGTTACAGTTATCGCGGTTATGACGGCGGCGAAGTCGCCGCCGGGACCGCAGTCTATGACGCAGCCGGCCGCACGCTCTCGGCCTCTCCCCCGCCCGGACGCGGCTTTTTCGAGCTCTGTTACCCAGAGCTCGGAATCCGCCTCGGCCTCGCGGTCGACGATCCGCCGCCGGCCGAAATCGATGAATACTTCGCGCTGGACAGTTCCCTGAGCTGGGGGGAGCCGCCCGACGACGCGAAGGGCATCCGCGACTACCTGCGGATTCTGAAGAAGAACGGCATCTGCTGGAACCGCGACCGGCTCTACTGGCCGAGTATCGAAAAGGAGCGCGGCAAATTCGATTTCGGCGGCCGCTTCGGCCTCTACCGCCGGATCGCGGAGGAAGAGGGCATCAAGGCGCTCGACACCTTTCACGCCACACCGCTGTGGAACAGCGAATCCCCGACCCGCTTCCGCGACGCGGACCCGCGCCGGAACCTCTACCCGGTCAACCTGCTCGCCGCCGGAGAAAGCTGGAGCGCGATCGTCAGGCACTGGAACGCATTGAAGGCGCTCGAGGTCTGGAACGAACCCGACATCGGCTTCGGCAATTACTTTCCGGCCGAATACGTCACGGCCTTCACGAAGGCCGTATCGCGCAGCTTCGCCGACAACGGCATCGACGCGCTGGTCGTCGGCGGAGTCTTCGCCTCGACCCGCCCCGGCACGAACTTCTACCGCACCTACATCGACAACGGGCTGCTCGACGACTCCGACGTCATCAGCTATCACTCCTACACCGAAGTGTTGGATATGGAGCCACAGGTCGCCGCGCTGCGCCAGGCCGAACTCGACAGCGGAACTCCGCGCGCCGGGATTCCGTACTGGATTACCGAATGCGGCAAACCACGCCCGTGGACCGGCACCAGCCGCGGCCCCGCCGAACCGGATCTGTACAGCGCGGCAGAAATCACCGGCAAGGCAGCTGAACTGCGGGCGCTCGGCCTCGAACGCTATTTTGCCTTCGAATACAAGTTCCGCCGGGAGAATGCAAACAATTTCGGCCAGATGGATGTGAACAACACGCCGATGCGCGGAATGGCCGCTTACCTGCACCTCGTACGCGTCCTTTCACACCGCGATTACATCGGCGACCTCAAGGGGTGCGACGCGCTCCGCTCCCGGGTGTTCGAGGGGAAAGATGATCTCGTTGCCGTGCTCTACAATGGAACGCGGAAGAACCGCAAGTCCTCCGTGTCGCTGCCGTCCGGGCTCGGCGTGCTACGCGCAACCGGCATCGACGGCCGCTCAGTCGAATTCAGGAACGGCAGAGTGCCGAACACCGACGGTATCACCTACGTCTATCTCGACAAAGCCGCGAAACAGAACTACATCGACCCCGGCACCCGGGCGATGGAACTCTGGCGGCTTGCGAAATCCTACCGGCCGCGGCCGCGCACCGCAAAGCCGCTCGTCCTCCAGCCCCTGACGGACCTCTCGAAACTCATTGTCACCAACCGCGGCTTTTATGTGTCGGAATCCGGCGACCTCGAGCTGAAGCTCCGCATCAACAATTTTGGCAAAACGCCGCTCGAATTCGCGCCGGGAATCGAACTGCCGCCGGGCGCCGAGCTGCTGACGCAGCCCGCAACCGTCACCGTCCCGGCCGGAGGAACGGCCGAAACTGCATTTCGCGCATCACTCGCGTCGAACCCGAAAAA
>CAZPWP010000196.1:0-5001 GCA_964590295.1 uncultured Victivallis sp. | reverse complement strand
CCGAATTTTCGAGCGTGAAAGAGGTGTGACGTATGGCAAAGACCGTCGAAGAGGCTTATTTTGCGGCTGCAGGCTTCGCCGCGGTCTTGAGTTCCTTCTGAAAGTCGGCGAGCCCTTCGGTGAAGCGCCGGTTGGTGATCTCCGAGAGGGCGGCGCCGATCCGGGCGTCGGCCTGCGCCTTCTTCTGTCCGAGCGGCGTCCGGTAGAAGGCGATCAGTGCACGGAGCTCTTCGAGGGTATAGTTCCTGCAGTAGAGTTCCACCAGTTCCGGCTGGAGTGCATCGAAGGCGAAGCATCTGCGCACGAACCGCTCCATCGCCGCCCGGGCGGGATCGTCCGGCGCGGAACCGAGCTGGCGGAGCGACGCTTCGACCGTCGCCTCCAGCGCCTGCCGGGTGCCGTTGATCTGCAGCAGCTCTCCGGCGAGGACACGGGCATCGGGTACGGCGGCGGCACAGCAGAAACAGAGCAGTGCCGCCGGAAAGACGAATTGCAGTTTGTTCATAAGTTCCTCCCGATGATCTGAATCGAGCCTAGCGGACGGTTGAGCCGTCCGGCGACTACCTTGCATTTGACCCTGAGCAGGAAGCAGACCGGGCGGGGAAACTCCTCGTCGAGCGATTCGAAATTGCCCTGTCCCTTGGAGATGACCAGGTCGGCGCGGGAGAGCGCGTCGAGGATCTCCGGTGAGCTGTGGCGGAGCGATACCCCCGGCGCGCAGTCGCCGGTGTCGACGATCGGTGCGAAATCGATTCCGGAGAGTTTCGCCTCCCGCCGGGTGACGTCGTTCAACACCGGGAGTCCTCTTACGCCGATGGTCAGCTTGTCGGCGTAGGGCTCCATCAGCAGCCGATCGACCACCGCCTCGCCGCAGTTGTCCAGCATGTAGAAGATCGATTTCGCCCGGTCCATGCGGCGCCTGAGGTCGGCGCACGCCGCGCGGTCGAACGGCAGGTCGAACACCTCGCGGATCCCGGCCTCCGCCTCCAGCAGGTTGAACTCCGGGTTGACGCCGTAGTCGATGATGTTGCCGCCGATCGCCAGTCGCACCGCCGCCTCGAAGGGGTCGCGGCTTTCGGCGGCGAGCTGCCGCAGTTCGGGCAGAAGCTCCAGTCCGAGCTGCGTCGATTTGTCCTTGACCTCCTGATAGGCGTCGTCGATGCCGGAGACCTCGCTAACGATCCGGTTGAAGAAGCTGGCGAACTCCGGCGGCGTGGTCCGGTCGTCGGCGTCAACCACTTTGCGGAGCATGCGGCGCACCAGTTCGTACTGTCTGTCAAGGTCGGGCGTGGCCATCTTCGCCAGGCGGGAGAGCTGCGAAAGAATGCAGGGGTAGCAGTCGATTTGAACTCGCATGGTCACGCCTCCGGCCAATGTTGTTTCAGCAGTTCCGCGGTCGCCTCCAGCGCCTCCGGCACGCAGCGGATATCGGCGAGGACAGGCATGAAGTTGTTGTCGCCGTTCCAGCGCGGCACGATGTGCAGGTGCAGGTGGTCGGCCACTCCGGCGCCGGCCGCCTTGCCGATGTTGCAGCCGATGTTGAACGCCTCCGGCGTCATCGCCCGGCGGAGCGTCTCCTCCGCTTTCGCGCAGAGATCGAGGAGTTCCGCGCGCTCCTCGCGGGTGAGCAGCGCGAGGTCGCCGACGTGCCGGTAGGGGGCCGCCAGCAGGTGCCCGGTGTTGTAGGGGTAGCGGTTGAGCATGACGAAACAGTGTGTTCCGCGATGGAGGATCAGCGGTTCCTCCGGGTGCTCCCCCGGCTGTTCGTTGCCGCAGAGAAAACAGCGTTTCTCCTTCGGGCCGCGGATGAATTCGATGCGCCACGGCGCCCACAGCGGTCGGTTCTCTTCTCTCATGATGTCGATCCTTGTTGCCTGGCAAGTCGCAGGAGGCGCTCCTTGCGTTTCCGGTATTGAATCAGCGCAGCGGCGGCGTGGAACGTCACGAGCGCCGCCAGCACCGCGATGAACCATTCGCCGTGCCGGACGAAGAAGGTCTCCTCCGGTTCCGGCTCGACGCCGACGCCTACGGTGGCGATGCCGCGGCCGCGGCGAAGTTCGAGCCGCGCCTCCGGACCGGGCACCTCCAGCACTTGGGTGAACTCTCCCAATGGCGTCACCACGCCGGAGCCGCCGTTGTTGCCGCAGCGGACCATCGGCAGGCCGGTTTCGACCGCGCGCATGACCGCGTTGGCCAGATGCTGTTCCGGCTCGCTGCTGACGGGGTACCAGGCGTCGTTGGAGAGCACCACCAGCACGTTGGCGCCGCGCCGGGCGAACTCGCGGGTGAGGTAGCCAAACACCCCTTCGTAACAGATCGCCGTTCCGGCGCGGACATCGCCGCGCAGCCGGACCGGATCCGGGTTGACTCCCGGGGTCAGGTCGCGGTTCATATCCACCAGCCGGATCACGAATTCCGGCAGCAGCGCACGGAAGGGGATGTACTCGCCGAACGGCACCCGGTGAATTTTGTCATATTTGTGACGCAGTTTCCCGTCGGCGGAAAGGAAGAGCGCGCTGTTGGTCACGCCGGAAGAGCCGTCACCGGGAAGTCTGTCCTCGAAGTCGATCGAACCGATCAGCATCGGCAGGCGTGTCGCGGCGATCAGCCGGGCGACGCCGAACCGGAACTGCGCGCTCACCGGATGGGTCGAGCGGAACGGCACCGGTACCGCGCTTTCCGGCCAGACGACCAGCTCCGGCTTCGGCGCGAGCTGCGGCGCCCGGCTGCTCAGGGCGAGATAGACGTCGAGCGCCTCCTGCGCCTCGTCGAGCGAGGCGTTGCGCCGCTGGGAGATGTCCCCCTGCACCAGCGCCGGGAACCAGTTCGGGCGGACCGGTTCATACTGCACGATCCGCAGCATTCCGCCGAGCATCGCCAGCGTGAGGAGGAGCATCACGCAGAGCAGCACCCGTAGCCCCGGCCCCCGGAAGCGGGTGCGGCAGGCGGCGAATACGCCGGCGTTAGCCAGCGCGACCAGGAAGTTCACACCGTAGCCGCCGGCGAAGGCGGCGATCTGGAGTATCGCGGTGTTGCGCCACATGGTGACGCCGAGGTCGTTCCAGGTGAAGAGGCGGGAGCGGGTCCACTCCAGCAGCGTGAAGAGCGCGGCGGCGCTGAACGAAAAGAGCAGCAGCCGGAGGAACGCGGCCGGAGAATGGAGAAACCTCTCGCGTGCATCGAATCCGCCGTCCTCCGCCTCCGCCGGAAAGAGGGTGTTCCGCCAGAGCCACGGCAGCGCCGCCGCCCAGACCGCCGGCCAGAGCGAGATGATCGGCGCGAGCAGCCACGGAATCGCCGGATGGATCTCCCGCAGGAAGCGGAAGGCGAAGAGCGCCCACCCCAGCCCCCAGAGCCATCCGGCGAAGACGGCCGCGCGCCAGGTGGCGTTCACCGCGCAGAGCAGCAGGGGAACCAGCGTGAAGAAGGCGAGGAGGTTCCAGTTGAAGGGCGGCAGGGCGGCCGCGTAAAGCGTTCCGCCGAGGAAAACCAGCAGGAGCCGCAGCAGACGGCACTTCCGGGAGACCCGCGCCGACTCGTCGGCGGGATCGCCCTCTCCGGCAGGCGGCGAAACCATGAAAATATCGGGGAAATGCGTCATCGTGATTCAAATTTTATTGAAATCCTGCTGCTTTTGGTGTAATTTACTACACATTTACAATCGAGGCAATTTCAAAAGCCGGTTTCGCACAAAATTTTTCCGGATTTCGGCAGGAGCGGAGCCCGCTTTTGAAAGTTGCCTCACAACTTCGAGAAGAGCGGAAAATGAAAATCTGCGAAACGGTGCAGTTCGACCACATCGTGGTCGGCAGCGGCCTGGCGGGACTCTCCAGCGCTCTCCATCTGGCGCGGTCCGGGCGGAGCGTGGCGGTTCTGACCAAGCGTGAAATCTACGAGTGCAACAGTCGCCTCGCGCAGGGTGGCGTCGCCTGCGTCATGGACCGGCTGGACTCCTTCGACGAGCATGTCAAAGACACCCTCACCGCGGGGGCCGGACTCTGCGACGTCGGCGCGGTCCGGACGATCGTCGAAGCGGGGCCGGCGGCGATTCAGGAATTGATCGAGCTCGGGGCGAAATTCACCACCCGGGGTGAACTTGGCTATACCGACGAGGCCGAGGAGTTCGACCTCGGTCGGGAGGGCGGTCACCACAAGCGCCGGATCCTCCACGCCGGAGACATCACCGGCGCGGAACTCGAACGGGTGATGATTGAAGCGGTCCGTTCGATGCCCAACATCAAAGTGTTCGAGTACCACGTCGCGATCGACCTGGTGGTCAGTTCCCGGCTCGACCTCGGCGGTCCGAACCGCTGCTTCGGGGTCTACGTGCTCGACGTGGAGAGCGGGAACATCCTCACCTTCCTCGCACCGTCGACCACGATCGCCTGCGGCGGCGCCGGCAAGGTCTACCTCTACACCAGCAATCCGGATGTCGCCTGCGGCTCCGGAATCGCGATGGCCTACCGCGCCGGGGCGAAGATCGCCAACATGGAGTTCATCCAGTTCCATCCGACCATCCTGCACCATCCGACCATCCGTTCGTTCCTGATCAGCGAGGCGTTGCGGGGTGAGGAAGCGGTGCTCAAGTGCCGTGACTCGCACGGCGCCGAACCGGTCGAATTCATGCAGAAGTACCACCCGATGAAGAGTCTCGCGCCGCGTGACGTGGTCGCCCGGGCGATCGACTCGGAGATGAAGCGCACCGGCGAGGAGTGCGTCTATCTGGATATCCGCCACCTCGACGAAGCGACGCTCCGCCGCCGTTTCCCGAACATCTTCGAAAAGTGCCTGGAGGCGGGCATCAATATGGCGCACGATCTGATTCCGGTGGTTCCGGCGGAGCACTTCCTCTGCGGCGGCATCAAGACCGACGTCAACGGCGCATCGAGCATTCAGGGGCTCTACGCGGTCGGCGAATCCGCCTGCACCGGACTGCACGGGGCAAACCGGCTGGCGAGCAACAGCCTGCTCGAAGCGCTGGTGGTCTCCCGCTTCTCGGCG
>CAZPWP010000195.1:0-5012 GCA_964590295.1 uncultured Victivallis sp. | reverse complement strand
GCGGCTTCGGGACTTTCACCCGGTAGTCGTACGCCATGCCGGGCGCACGAAAAAACGCAGCCGTAACCATTCCGGCACGGCTGCATTCCGGTCGCGTCTCAAAAAAGCGTCAGCGCCCGACCGCGATCTCCCGGCGGATATCCCGCGAGCTCGCGCCGAGGCGGAGAACGTAGCGGCCCGGCTCGACGAACCGCTCCCGTTTTTCCGGAGGGATTCACCCGACCGAAGAGCACATCGGCAATCGCGCTGCCCGCCTCCATTCCGGCGTACCACATCTGGATCACGGCGGGAACCTCATCGATCCACGGCATCTCCACCGGAGAGCCGCCGACCAGCACCATCGCAAGGCGCGGATTGATCTTCGCCAGTGCGGAAACAAGTTCATTCCGGCCGTCGTGCAGCGCCATATCCTTGCGGTCGCTCCCCTCGGCGTCGAAGGTGCAGCAGGAAGCACCATTTTCCCCGCCGCCGGCCCCTCCCGGGAAAAATTATTGCGGCAGCTCCGCCTGGAGCACTCCGGCGAAGTCCGCCTCAGGGACCTCCGCGGCGCGGAGATTGAAAAGCCGCTCCATGATCTCCCGCATCGTCGGCGTGAGAAAGGCAGGGTGCGCCGGTCCGAACCGGATGTCGCGGAATCCCACCGCGATCAGCGACAGCAGAATCGCCACCGAAGTCTGCCCGTGCCAGGAGAAGAAAATGGAAAGCGGCACCTGCTCCGCCGGAAGGTCCAGAGCGCACCCGAGCACTTCGAGCAGATCCAGCACCGCGACGATATCGGTACACTGCCCGACGTCGAGCAGCCGCGGCACACCATCGATCTCGCCGGCGATCATCTTCCGAAGCCGGTACTTCGCGCAGCCGAGCGTGAGCACGATGCAAGCCTGCGGCACCGCGCGGGCGAGCGTTTCCGCGTAGCCGTTGCCGGGCAGCGTCCCGTCGCAGCCGCCGATCAGGAAGAGCCGCCTTGCTCGACCGGAGCGGAGGAGTTTGGCGAGTTTCCCGGCGAGCCGTTCCAGCGCCGCCTGCCCGAAACCGGTGTGGAGAAATTCGCCGTCAGGCGCGTCCTCCGGGAATCCCGGCAGCGCCAGCGCCGCCTCGATCAGCGGGGCATACTCCCCTTTGCCGAGGTGGCGAATTCCGCCGAGGTGAGCGGAACCGCAGGAGAAGAGGCGCGGCGCGTATTCCGGCAGCGGCGGCAACACGCAGTTTCCGGTGACCAGCACCGGTCCGGGGAAGTTCCGGAAATCGTCCTGCTGATGATGCCACGCGCCGCCGAGATGGCCCGCCAGATGGGAGTTCTCACGCAGTTTAGGATAGCCGTGAGCCGGCAGCAGTTCGCCGTGGGTGTAGACGTTGATTCCGGTTCCGGAGATCGCCCGCAGCAGGTCCGCAAGCTCTCCCAGATCGTGGCCGGTCACCAGAATCGCCGCCCCTTTCCGGGGAGTGCTCCGCACGGAAACCGGCCCCGGGTCGCCGAACTCCGCCGTCTGCACCCGCTCGAGCAGCTCCATCGCCGAACGGGCAACGTGGCCGCAGTCGAGCAGCAGTTTGAGCATCTCCCGCTCCTTGAGATCCGGATGGAGCGAATAGGCGAGCGCCCGCCGCAGGTAGGAGAAGATCGCCTCCTCCCGACCGCCGAGCCGGAGCACCCGGCTGTAACAGACCGCGATGCCCCGGATCCCGGCAAAGAGCAGTTCCAGGCGCGAAGAGAGTTCACAGCCGAGCCGCTGCCGCCCGGAAGCAATGCCGCTCCGCCCCGCGATCTCCAGCTGGTCGAAGCGGTTGTGGGGGAAATGCACGTTGCATGCCGCGGCGGTTTCCGCACAGAGCCGGCGCAGCTCCTCCTCGTCGAAATTGATTCCGGCGGCAGTCGCGGTGAGCGCGGTGACGATCAGGCGGTCGAACCGCTCCGATGAGCAGCTGCGCTCCACCATCTGAAGCGCCAGTTTCCGGGCAAAGTCCAGCAGCAGATTCTGGAACGACGCGACTTCCGCGCTTCTGCCGCAGACACCCGGTCCGGCCTCCGAGCAACCGAGGCCGTTTGCAGCCAATTCGCAATCCAGACATAACATACTGCACACGCTACACCTCCACTTTTCGAAACAAGTCCGGCGATGCCGCGAACGACATCCCCTCCAAAATTCAAGTATAGAGGTGGAATCGTTTTTTTCAAGTCCGCGGACGGCGAAATTCCCGCATTTTCCCGTCTCCGGACTTGAGATATCGCCGCCGGTGCGGTACATTACAGAAAATTCAACCTCAGGAATCCCACTATGGATATCGACCGCCTCGCCGGTTACCTCGCCGGCTTCTACCGGCCGGAAGAGTTTCCGGCGCTCGACGCACAGATCCGCCGCTGGCGGGAAAGCCGCCCCTTCGCCGGAGCAAAACTGCTCGACGGCACCCCGGTCTTCCGCAACACCATCGTCAAATACCTCGCGCTGCTCGCCGGAGGAGCCGACCTCACCGTCTCGGTCGGAAACGGGATTCCGCACGCCCCCGGAATCCTGCCGCTGCTGGCAGAATTCGGCCTTCGCGTCGCCGACGACGCCGCACGCCGCGAAACCTACGATGTCGTGCTCGACTGCGCCGGAGTTCACGCCGACACACCGGTGCGGCGCGGGTTCGTCGAACTCACTCGGTCCGGCATGTGCCGCTATCAGAACGCGACACAACCGGTCTTCCTCGCCGACGAAAGCCGGATCAAGGTGATCGAAACCGGCCTCGGTACCGGGGACGGGTTCCGGCGCGGCATGGCGAAGTTCGGCTTCGGCGACTTCCGCGACAGAAACATCGTCCTCTTCGGCTGCGGCAAGGTCGGGCGCGGCATCGCGCTGCATGTGCTCGAAGAGGGGGCGAAACTCACCGTCATCGACCGGAACAAAGTTCCGGTCCCTGCCGGAAGCAAGTTGGTCCGCCTCGATGACCGCACCGGGGTGGAGGCCGCGCTCGACGGCGCGTGGTGTGTGGTCACTTCCACCGGAATCCGCCACGCCCTCGCCGGGAAGTTCGATGCGGCCAAACTGGTCGCTTCGAAGACGATCCTCGCCAACATGGGCGTGGAAGATGAGTTCGGGCCGGAGATTCCCGAAATGCGGGTGCTCAACCGCAAACAGCCGCTCAACTTCGTGCTGGAGGAGCCGACGCTTCTCAAATACATCGATCCCACGATGGCGCTCGACAACCTCGGCGCCCTGCAGATTCTGACGTACGACATGCCCGCCGGGCTCAATCTGCCGGCGCCGGAACAGGAGGAGGAGATTCTCCGCACCGTCCGCGATGCGGGCGAGATTACGAAAGAACTCGACGGTCTGGAGGCGATGCGCTGAATCATGAACTCCACTCTGCTGCTCACAAACATTCAGCTCGAAGGCGAATGCCGCGACATTCTGATTGAGGGGAACCGCATCCGGCAAATTGCCCCAGGCATCTCTCTCCCGGCGGACCGGGTGCTCGACGGAGGCGGCCGCCTGGCCGCGGTGCCCCCCTTTTTCAACGTCCACACCCACGCGGCCATGACGCTGTTGCGCGGCTACGCCGACGACATGGAGCTCTTCACCTGGCTCAACGACTACATCTGGCCCGCCGAAGCCCGGCTCACGCCGGAGGACATCTACCACGGCACCCGACTGGCGATCCTCGAGATGATAAAAACCGGCACGGTGTTCTTTTCGGATATGTACTGGCATCAGAAGGAGGCGATCCGCGCCGCCGTCGAAATGGGGGTGCGCGCCGCCATCGGGCTGCTCTACATCGCAGGTCCCGACGGGCAGCTGCTCGAACGCAACCGCCGCGACGACGCCGAACTGCTGGAACTGGTTCCCACCCTGCCCGACCGGATTACGGTCACCCATGCGCCGCACGCGATCTACACCGTGCCGGAACCGCTGCTGCGCGAAGTTGCCGCGACGGCCGCCGCGGACGGGCGCCATATCCACATTCACGCGTCGGAGACCGCCCGCGAAGTCGAGGAGTGCCGCGCCGCCCACGGCGGAATGACCCCGATCGCCTATCTCGATTCGCTCGGACTGCTCGGGGAGAGGACGATTCTCGCCCACTGCGTCCACCTCACCGAAGAGGATATCCGGCTGATCCGCGAACGGCGGGCGGTCATCGCGCACATGCCCTGCTCGAATATGAAGCTCTGCAGCGGCTGTTTCCGCTTTCACGACGCCTTCGAGCGCGGCGGCTGCCGGGTCGCCATCGGCACCGACGGCTGCTCCTCCAACAACAACCTTTCGATGCTCGACGAAATGAAGTTTGCGGCGCTCTCCGCCAAAAACCAGTCGGGATTGCCCACCTCCGGGCGAGACGGCGACATCTTCACCCTCGCCACCCGGGCCGGCGCGGAAGCGTTCGGCATCGACTCCGGCCTCATCGCCGAAGGGAAGCTCGCGGACATTCTGCTCGTCGACCTCGACAATCCCCTGCTGATCGGCGACTACAGCCTCACCGCCAACTTAGTCTACTCCGCCGACTCCAGCTGCATCGACTCGCTGATCTGCGACGGCAGGATTCTGATGGAAAACCACCGCGTTCCCGGCGAGGCGGAAATCCTGGAAAACGCCCGCCGCGTCTGCCGCAAAACCGCCTCCGGGCGCAGCTGACTTGCAATCGAGCAGGAGAAGAATTAAGAAAATTTCTTAATTTCCTCCTCCTCTCACACCACCGGACGTACGGTTTCGTATCCGGCACTTCCAATCATGCTGGACTCTTCCACTTCGCGTCCCGTAAGGACACCAGACCCAAATGGTCAAAGCAGTGTTTCGGGAATACTTCGTTCCTGTGCGAGGCTCCCGAATTCCACCATGCGCCGCGTCCGTTCCCGGAGCTTTTCCATGCCCGGTCCGGAGCGATGCCCCGTTTGATCAGGCCGCGTTGACGACGGAAGTTTTTCTTCCATTGCCGCCGGATCAGGTCGCGGAACCGCCGTCGCAGCCAACCGTCAAGCTCTTCAAATATGTTCTCGACTTCCGTCAAGAGGAAGGAATTGATCCAGCCGGTTCGTTTGG
>CAZPWP010000194.1:0-5017 GCA_964590295.1 uncultured Victivallis sp. | reverse complement strand
GCGTGAAAGAGGTGTGACGTATGGCAAAGACCGTCGAAGAGGCGAAATTTCCCCGAAAAAATCAGGCGGGACAAACCGGCACGGCGGTCAGCGGCTGAAGAACGCCGCGGATTTTTTCAGCATAGTCCGGCGGAGCGAAGGAGGCGGTGAATTCCGGCGCCTTCCCGAGCCGGCGCGCCTTCGCCTCGCCGAGCGGGTGATAGGGTTCCAGATCAATCGAACGCACCCGGCGGAGAGTGTTCGCCAGCTTCGCGATGCGTTTGAGCTCCATTTCCGAATCGTTCCATCCGGGAATCAGCGGGCAGCGGAGCGAAAGAACCGCCCCGGACTCATCCAGAAAGCGCAGCGCCCGGAGAATCGGTTCCAGCGGCACGCCGGTGTACCGCCGATGCTTCTCCCGGTCGAGCGTTTTTACGTCGAAAAGAAAAAGATCGATCCATGGAAGCAGCTCCCGATACCGTTCCACCGGAGCGAAGCCGCAGCTCTCCATCGCGATATGCGGTATGCCCGGCGTACGCTTCGCCGCTTCGCAGAGCGCGCGGACAAATTCGAACGCTACCATCGGCTCTCCGCCGGAGAGAGTCAAGCCGCCGCCGGAGTTCTCGTAGAATGCCCGGTCCTTCCGCACCTCGGAGAGCACCTCGGAGAGCCGCATGGACTTTCCGCACAGTTCCAGCGCCGAAGCGGGGCAGAGTTCCGCACATTTCCCGCAGACCACGCAGCGCGAACGGTCGAACAGATGCCGCCCCTCCGGCGTGATCCGGTGCGCCTGCCGGGGGCACGTTTCGACACACGCCCCGCAGGAGAGGCACTTCTCCGGATTGAAGAAGAGTTCCGGCCGCGGCGACCGGGATTCCGGGTTGTGACACCAGATACAACGGAGCGGACACCCCTTCAGAAATACCGTGGTACGGATCCCCGGACCGTCGTGAATGGAAAATTTCTGAATGTCGAAAATGATTGCCGACGGCTCTTCCATACCTCCTCCTGCCGCTTCAGCACGGGAACAACTGCTCGCCTCCGTCGACCCGGATGCACTCTCCGGAGATGTATTCGCCGCCCGGCCCGCAGAGAAACAGCACCAGACGGGCGACATCCTCCGGCTTCCCGACATGTTCGAGACGGCTCAGCCCGGCGACCGGTTCGGCCCGGTCGCCGCCGAAGCGCCGCCGCGTCGCGGGGGTGTTGATGTTGCCCGGAATCACGCAGTTGACCGGGATTCCGTCATGGCGCAACCGCGCGGCCAGCTGTCGCGTGTAAGCGTGAACCGCATCCTTGGCCAGAGCATACCCGGTGTGGCCGGCGCCGCCGGTCTTGTGTCCGCCGCAACCGGCGATGGAACCGATCGTGACGATGCGGCCGAAGCCGCGGGCCGCCATCTCCGGCGCCACCTCCCGGCAGCAGAGAAGCGTGGGCAGAAGATTGATTCGGAACATCGCCGCAATCTCCGCAGGAGTGAAATCGAGCGTTCCGGCGAATTTCCCGGGAGCGATCTCCCCGTGCCGACTGGCGCCGCCGGCGCAACAGACCAGAAAATCGATCCTCCCGAACGCGGCACGGATCTCCGCCGCACAGCGCCGGACCTCCTCCTCCTGCGAAAGCTCGCCCTGAAACGCCAGGACTTCACTGCCGGTTTCCGCGGCAAGTTCCCGCGCAACCTCCCGCAGGTCGTTTCCCTCCTGCGAACGGCGCAGATTGGTGAACGAGCGTCCGTGCAGCGCGACCCGGCAGCCCGCCCCGGCGAAGGCCGAGGCGATCGCCCGCCCGATGCCACGGGAAGAACCGGTCACCCAGACGCTCCGCCCGCACAGTTCCCGACCGTTCACGGCTGCGCCTCCGTCCGCGCGATGACATTCTCCTGAACGGCCTCCGCCAGATCGACGAACGGGGCGGAGAATCCGGAGACACGGACACGCAGGCTCTTGTACTTCTGCGGCTCCTTCCGGGCGGCGAGCAGCTCCTCGCGGGAGACGTGGCTGAACTGCAGATGCAGCCCCCCTTCGCGGAAGTAGGTTTCCACCGCGAGAACCAGCCGCTCGAACCCCTCCGGATTCTGAATGGTCGTCTCGTCGATGGTGATGTTCAAAATGCTGTTGCCGCACATGACCCCGGTCGGATCCATATGGGCGACGGCGAGCAGGTGGCTGGTCAGTCCGTCGTGATCCCGCCCGTCGGACTGTCCGCTGCCGAAGAGCAGTGCGCTTCCCGCGACGCGCCCGTCCGGCGTGGCGGGCGTCAGTGCACCGTAGCGGGCGAAGTGGATGTTGTAGCCGGTCAGGTTGCCGTAGTTGAGCGCATTGCCGTTGAGATCGGTACGTCCTTCGGCGAATTTCCAGACACTCCGGTAGAAGGCGTGCGCGGTCGCATTGGAGAAGTCGTCGTTGTTGCCGAAGAACTTCCCGTTCTTGAGAATATCGGTCCGCAGAGCCTCGTATCCCTGCCAGTCGGCGTCGAGCGCGGCGCAGAGTTCGGCGAGCGTGACCTTCCTCCCCTCGAACACATACTGCCGGATGATTGAGAGGGAGTCTATGAGATTGGTGCTCCCCATCATGTTGGCGCAGTACCGGGATTTGCGCGCGCCGTTGCGGTTGGCGCTCGCGGCACGCTCGATACAGCCGTCGAGAAAGAGGCTGGAGAGCACATTGCAGTCCCGCGCCCGGAGCATGTTGAAGCGGTTGGAGTAGTCGAGCACCAGCTCCAGAGAGCGGAAAAGCTCCTCCTCGAAAATCGCGTAGAACTCCTCATAGGTCGCACATTCGACGACGTCCGCGCGGCGGCGGTTCAGCGTCGAAAGCAGCGGATGGAGAATGTTGATCGTGTTTCCGCCCAGCGAGATGCCGCCCTGGAACGCCGGCTCGTTGCAGCCGACCATGATGTAGTCGAACGCATCCTCCCACGACCGTTTGTCGATGGTCATCAGCGCGCGGATGCGCGGCTCGTCGTTGACGAAGGCGATACGCCGGTTCTTATCCTTCCGCTCGCAGTCGAGCATGAAGCGGAGCACCTCGCGCGGCGTCTTCGCATTCCAGCGCAGCGAAATCTGCGGCCGGATCAGGTCACACTCCAGCAGACTCTCGACGATCAGCCGCGAAAGTTCGTTGAATCCGTCCTCGTGTTCCAGGGTGTAGCCGCCGACGACGAAGTGGGATTCCGCACTGAAGGGAGCACACTTGCCGGTCGGCGGCGTCCAGCCGTGGATCATCACAAACAGCTCCTGAAGCAGTTCCCGCGCATGTTTGACGGTGAGCGAACCATCCGCGATGCCCTGCCGGTAGAGCGGCAGCAGATATTGATCCGGCCGCCCGATGCTGTCCGGGAGGAACGGGAAGCAGAAATAGACGCACTGCACGGCCTCCTCGAAATTCCGCGCCGGATGCATCGGCACCCGCGTACAGTTTCCCGCCATGCGCAGCAGGGTCTCCCGCCGCCGGGGATCTTCGCACTTCCGGGCGGCCTCCCGGCACACCTCCGCCAGCAGCAGGGCGCGTTCCCGGATGCCGCGGATCATGCTGTCGAGCGCGGCGAGAAAATTGAGCTTCTCCTGATTGCCGGCATAGCGCGGCCGGGCATCGCGGATGCTGATGCGGAACGCGTCAAGTCCGCCGCGGATGAGCCGGCCGAAATCCATGTTCGAATGCTGCCACTCCATCGTGCAGAGATTTTCCTGCGGCTGATTGTAGTAGCGTTGTTGTGCGAGGCGGATCCCGGCGTGTCCGTTCCGGGTGAAGATATCGGCCGGAACGGAACCGTTGAACTTCATTCGTCCCACCAGCTCGTTGTCGTCGCCGATAACGGGCGGCTGAGCGGCCATATATTCGTTCAGCCGCTTGGCAATCCGCATCGGCTCGGGCAGATTTTCGTCGAAAGGATCGTATTCGACGGTTACGGTCGGCGGGAAAATGTCCCCGCTCCTGACTTCATCGATCAGTCGGGCAATCCGGTCGTTCATGGTGAATTCCTCCCGTTTTGAAATACCGTTCTGCCCATAGTATACGTCGGAAAGGGAGGAAAGGGAATGCGTTTTTTTCAGGAAAGCATGTCATTTTCCGGGAAAAGAACCCGGTGCGACCGCTGCCGGTATTCGCTGGGCGACATTCCGGAAAGCCGCTTGAAGAATTTGGAAAAATAGAATTCCGAGGAGAAACCGAGCTGCACGGCGACTCCTTTGACGTTCATTTCCGGATCGACGAGCAGCAGCGCGGCGCGGGAGAAGAGCTCCTTCTGCAGATACTTTTTCGGAGATTCCCCGAAGGCCGCGTGAAACCGGCGTGAAAAGAGATCCCCGGAGCACCCCAGCATTCCGGCCAGTTCCTCGATCTGCGTCTCCGCCGAAGCCTGCTCGCGAATGTAATGCAGAATCGGTTCGAAAAAACGCCGGGCGCCCAGGTCGGGCGCGTAGCTCCGCGGCCAGTACATCCGGCAGATCTTCAGCGCGAACTCCTGGCAGCCCGCCAGACGCAGAACCGGATCAGAGGCCTGAAAGATCTCCTCGCACTCCCGCCGCAACTCCGGGGAGTTGACCACCATGCACGAACCGTCTTCCGGGAAAACCCCCGTTCCGGGAAAGAGCTCCAGCCGGAAGTGGATGCAAAGATGTTCATTTGCAGTCGTGTAGGTGTAGCGGCGGGCGACTCCGGGCAACACCAGACGGATGTCGTTCTCATGGAAGACGTTGATCTCCCCGGTCTTCAGGTTGACCGAAGAGGAGGGATCGTCGGGATTCTCGCGGAGACAGGCGCTGACGCAGAGAAACGGCAGATGGTAGACCCGGGAGTACTGCGTCGACTCCCGGAAGACGTTCACGAATGAAAAATGCGGCTGCACCTGCAACGGCGTCGGAGTATAGGATCTCTCCTGTTTCGCATCCTGTTTCATTTATCGCGCCCCCGTTGCTTTCCCACTGGATCAATATACACAGCCTCCCGGAAGATGTCAAATTCCCCTGCTCGAAATCGAACGCCGGTATGCGCCCGGCGAGCCCCATGGCGAGGGGGAGACGGGCAGACTGCCGAAGCGA
>CAZPWP010000193.1:0-5060 GCA_964590295.1 uncultured Victivallis sp. | reverse complement strand
TCTGGATCATCGAAGCCAATCCGCGCGCTTCGCGGACGGTGCCGGTGGTCTCCAAGGTGACCGGCATGCCGCTGGCGCGGATCGCCACCTGCCTGATGCTCGGCCACTCGCTCTCGGAATACAAGGATATTCTCAAGCCGCATCCGCAGACCTACTTCGGCGTGAAGGAGGCGGTCTTCCCCTTCAACATGTTCCCGGAGGTCGACCCGGTACTCGGGCCGGAAATGCGCGCCACCGGTGAGGTGATGGGGCTGGCTCCGACCTTCGGAATGGCCTACTACAAGGCGCAGCAGGCAGCCGGTTCGCGGCTGCCGCTCAAGGGCAAGGTGCTGGTCTCGGTCTCGGAACGCGAACGCAAATACCTGCTGCCGATCGTGCAGACGCTGCAGGAGCTCGGCTTCAAGCTGATCGCGACCGAAGGGACTGCGAAGTTCCTCTCCGAAAACGGCATTCCGCACTCGGAAGTCAAGAAGCTCAACGAGGGGCGGCCGAACGTTGCCGACCTGATCAAGAACCGCGAGGTCGCGCTGATCATCAACACGCCGATCGGGCGGCTGGGCAAAATCGACGACAGCTGCATCCGCATGCTGGCGATCCAGTACAAGATCCCGTACGTGACGACGATTGCGGCGGCGAAGGCTTCTGCGGCCGGAATTCGTGAAGCGCTCCACGGCGATTCGTCGCCGAAGTCGCTGCAGGAGTATCAGGCCGACCGATGATCTCCGGCGCATTCCGTCCCGGGGCAGGAAATGGAATTCCCCGGGGCTCAGGATTGGAAAAATGACAGGCTGGCTCATTGCAATTCTGCTGCTGCTGCTGTTCTCCCTCGGGGGAGCGGCACTCCATTTTTTCCACCGTTCGAAGGAGCTGGCGCGCAAGCTCGATGAATCCAGCGAGCGGCGGCGCGAGATCACCAACTTCCTGGTGCGCTTCTCCACCGGCCTGCAAGGCGAGGAGGGGGTGGCGGGTGCCATGCACGCCGCCGCCCGCCACGTCAGCGAGCAGACCGACGCCGAAGCGGTCGCCATCTACGAGCTGGCCGACGACGAGCTGCGTGCGGTCGGCGTCTGCGGCGCCTATCCCCTGGTCCACAGCACGAACAAGCTGCTCTTTTCCCGCCGGCATCACCTCTTCGAGGCGCTGCGGCGCGAACGGATCGCGCCGGGGCAGGGGTTTCTCGGGGGGATGATCCTCTCGCGCCGGCCGGAACTCGTCCCCGACGCGGCCGCGGATGAGCGGTTCAGCGAGTATCCGGACAACGCCCATCTCGGCAGCGTCATGGCGATTCCGCTCCTGCGCGACGGGATGCTGGTCGGCGCGGTCTGCGCGGCAACCAACCGACTCCAGCCGGGGCGCCCCTTCTCCGAACAGCAGTTCAACCGGCTGAAGCTGCTCTCCGGACAGGTGCTGATGGTGCAGAACCTAGTCCAGGTCTACAGCGAAATCAGCCGCCGTGAACGGATCGATCAGGAACTGGAGTTTGCCCGCCACCTTCAGCTTTCGCTGCTGCCGCACGCATTTCCGGCGTGGGATCAGTTCTCCATCAACGCCTACACCCGTTCGGCCAAGGAGGTAAACGGCGACTTCTACGACTTCGTGGAGATCGACGAGAACCGGCTGCTGGTCATCATCGGCGACGCCTGCGGCAAGGGAATTCCCGCCTGCATGCTCACGGCCATGGCCCGCAGTTTCGCCCGGAGCCTGGCGGACAACTTCACCACACTCGGCGATTTTCTCAAGGAGATCAACAACAAACTCCACCGCGATACCGATGCGGACCGGTTCATCACTCTCGGCAGCTGCCTGCTGGACCGCAGCAACTCGCTCATCGAATTCGGCCGTGCCGGGCACACCGACCTTATTACCTACATTCACGGTCATATCCGCACGGTCTCGCCGGACGGCACCGCGCTCGGCATTCTCCCCGGGGAATTCGCGACCTTCGACACCTTCTGCATGAGCTTCGAACCGGGAAGCACGCTGATGATGTACTCCGACGGACTCTCCGAGGCGCTGAACCGGAATGCCGAAGAGTTCGGCGTCCAGCGTCTCACCGAGGTCTTCCGCCGTTCCTGCGAAATCGGCGGCACTTCGCAGGCGATGATGAACCGCATCCTCGACGATGTCGCCTCGTTCGAGGCGGAACAGAATGACGACCAGACCATCGTGCTGATCCGCCATACCGGGAAAGCATAGGGTTTCCTGAATAAATCTCCATATTTTTTCCCCGCCTCCTCTTGTCGGATCGGGAAACCGCGCTATATTAACTGATTATGCTTCATTCAACAGTCCGCGCCGGGCGCGAAAACCGCCGCGGAGGTTTCACCGTACAGAGAGAAGGGAATATCATGGCTATTGAATTATCCTACATCATCATCACCCCCTACAGTCTGCTCAAATCGCGCACCGGCGGCATCATCGCCCGGCTGATGTCGCGAACCGACCTCGAATTCGTCGGCGCCCAGATGCTCTCCTTCACCCGCGAAATGGCCGAAAAGTATGCGCGCAGCCTGGAGGACGCCGCCGGCCGCATCTCCTCCGAGAGCGGCAGGATGCTCGCCGACTACGTGATGGAAAATTTTCCGCCCCGCGAGGACGGCCGCCGCGAACGCGCCCTGATGCTGCTCTTCCGCGGCGAGGACGCCTGCCGCAAACTCTCTGAAATCACCGGCCGGCTCTCGCCTTATTCGCCGCGCAATCCCGGAGCCGGCGAGACGCTCCGCGACACCTATGCCGACCTGGTCAAGGACAAGGAGAACCCCTCGGTGGTCCGTTACTTCGAGCCGGCGGTGCTCACTCCGCCGAACATAAAAGAGGCGATTCCCAAGCTCCGGCTCTTCGCCGACTTCGCCGCGGCCTCGCCGAATCTGATCGACAATGCGCCCGGTTCGGCGCCGGGAGATGAACGCACGCTGGTCATCATCAAGCCGGACAACTGGCGCGGCCCCTCCAGCCGTCCGGGCAACATCATCGACATGCTCAGCCGCACCGGGTTGCGGATCGTCGGCTGCAAGGTTCACCGCATGAGCGTCAACGACGCGCTGGAGTTCTACGGCCCGGTCCAGAACGCGCTCCGCACCAAGCTGGCGCCGAAGATCGCCGAACGCGCCCGCCATCTGTTCGAAGAGAATTTCGAAGTGAAACTCCCCGACTCCTCGCTGCAGGAACTAGTGGAATCGGTCGGCATTCCCTATGCCGACGACCAGTTCTCGCAGCTGATCGAGTTCATGTCCGGCAAGCGTCCGGAGAACTGCAACGAGATCGAGCGCCAGCAGCAGAACAGCCAGGCCAAGTGCCTCGTGCTAATCTACGAAGGCCCCGACGCGATCAGCAAGATCCGCTCGGTGCTCGGGCCCACCGATCCCTCGAAGGCGCCGGGCGGCACGGTCCGCCGGGATTTCGGCAGCAATGTCATGGTAAACACCGCCCACGCCTCCGATTCGCCGGAGAGTGTCGAGCGGGAGATGAAGATCATCCGCATCCACCAGAACTCGCTCTCCGCCCGCATCTACGAGTTTCTCGCCGAATCAAACATCGAATCGCTCTGATTCCGGGAACCGGCGCGGAGCGCCCGGACTGGAGCAGACAAACCGGAAGGGAGGAATATCATGCCGATCCGTGATCAGCAGAAGATCCGCCGGGCGACCGTTGCCGGCCGCTTCTACGAAGAAGAAGCACTGGACCTGCGCCGGAGAATGGCGGAGACCGAAGCGAAACTGCCGCCCGTTTCCAGTGCTTCTCCCCGGGCGACAGCGGTGCGCGGCTGTATCCTGCCGCACGCCGGATACCTCTTCTCGCTCGGCGTGGCAATGGAGACGATGCGCGAGGCGCGACACGGCAACTACCGCCATGTGATTCTGCTCGGCCCATCCCATTATGTGGGATTTCACGGAGTGGCGGGTTCGACCTTCACCTCGTGGCGGACGCCGTTCGGCGACCTCTCCAGTGCGCTCACATTGCAGGATAAACTCGAACAGTCGGGCAATCCGCTCTTTCAGATCTCCGACGCGGCGCATGCGCAGGAGCATTCGCTCGAGGTGGAGTTCCCGCTGATCCAGTACTTCCTTGGCGCCCCGGAGATCCTGCCGCTGGTGGCGGGCGGAATCGCTCCGGCCGACCTCGAACCGCTTGCGGAGATGTTCGCCGCGATCGATTCGCCGGAAACGCTCTGGGTCGTCAGTTCGGACTTCACCCACTACGGGAGCAGTTTCCGCTACACCCCGTTCGGCCCGACGGCGGACCCGGCGGAGCTGAACCGGCTGGACCGGGAGGCGGCGGAACGGATTGCGGCGCGCGACCTCGACGGATTCCGCCGTTTCCTTGGACGGACCGGCGCAACGATCTGCGGCGCGAACCCGATTGCGCTCTACCTTGCACTGCTCGACCGGATCGACCCGGAGCGGAAGATCTCCGGAGAGATCGTCGCAACGGCCGACTCCGGCGAAGTGACCGGCGACTACACCCACGTGGTGGGTTACGCCGGAATTCTCTTCCGTTGACAATCTGCAAATCAGAAGGTGCCCCATGAAATCGTACCGCAAGGAGCTGTTCTTCAATCTGCCGTACCGGCGCGGCTTTCTCAACATCACCCCCGACGTGGAGGCCGCGCTGAAGGAGTCCGGCATCCGCGAAGGGCTGGTACTCTGCAACGCCATGCACATCACCGCGTCGGTGTTCATCAACGATGACGAATCGGGGCTGCACGCCGACTTCGAACAGTGGCTGGAACGGCTCGCGCCGGAGAAACCGCACAGCCGGTACGCCCACAACGGATACGAAGACAACGCCGACGCGCACATGAAGCGGCAGATCATGGGGCGCGAGGTGGTGGTCGCCGTCACAAACGGCAGACTCGATTTCGGCCCCTGGGAACAGATCTTCTACGGCGAGTTCGATGGCAGACGCTCCAAGCGGGTGCTGATCAAGATCATCGGCGAGTAGCGCCGCCGACCGGGAGAGAGACGCGCTCCCCCTTCAGATCCCGGAGCAGTTCCGCCTCCCCGGCGCGGCCGCAGTCGAGGAAGTCCATGATCTCCTTATCCGCCCCGCCGCAGGCGTTA
>CAZPWP010000192.1:0-5068 GCA_964590295.1 uncultured Victivallis sp. | reverse complement strand
CTCCGGCCGCAATGCCGTCGTTAAAAATAACCCCGGTCCGGAGAAAATTCCATTCCGGAATCTATTTTTTTGCTGATTTTCACCGGGTTCCGGCCGCCGCCTTCGCTCCCGCCCGGATCGCATGCGAATATTCCGCCGCTCCCTCCCCGAACTCTTCGGGCAGTTCCGGCGTGGCGACCTGGATGTCCGGATACCGGCGGAGGTGTTCGAGCAGAATCCGGCGGATCTCCCGGATTGCCAGCGGATTCTGCTGGGCGCTGTGGTCCGATTTGACCACCAGTTCGCTCACCGCGCCATCCAGATGGCTGCTCGAGTAGGGCACGATACCGTCGCTGCCGCCGGGAATGCCGGCCTCCTTCCGGTTGCCGATCACCGAGTGATACGGCACGCCCGGCCGGAACGGAATCGTTTCAAGCAGTTGAAGCGTCCGGTTGTTCGGATCGAGATTGTCGATGCCGGTCTGAAATTTCGAATTGTCCGACTGCAGCCAGCCGTGGCGCATCAGGTTGCCGATGATCCCTTCGCCCCGCCGGACCAGCGACTGCGGCAGTTCGATCAGCGAGGCGCCGATCCGGCCGATGGCGCTGTTCGCCATCTCCGAACCCCGGTGCGGAACCGCGATGAACACCACCCGCTGCACGAAGAGGAGCGCCTTGAAATCCATCATCCGGGTGACGAAGTCGCGCTGTTCCGCCGTGAGCGACGCGAGCATCTCCCGGTAATTGTCGCCGAGCAGCGGTTCGACCAGCCGGTTCTCCGCGTTCATGATCAGCGTCTTGGAGAGAAGTCCGCCCATCGAGTGGCCGATCAGCACCATCCGGTTGAACATCTTCACCGGCCGCCCGGTCGCCTGGAGGCGGTCCGCCTCCGCCTGCAGAGCCTCGCGCAGAAGCTGTGCCGAGTAGAGCACCGGGTTGCCGCTGGAGTAGGAAAAGCCCCAGAACTGATAGTGTTTCCGCAGATCCGGGTCGTTCTGCAACGTATTGATCATCTGCATCCAGGTGCGCGCATTGGACATCAGCCCGTGAACCAGCACCACCGGAATCCGGTCGTCGCTGTAGGGCTCGAACATGTAAAGCCCCTGCATCCGCACCGTCTTGTCCGGGTTGAGCATGTACTCCAGATAGCCGAACGGAAGCGGGTCGTGCGCCATGTAGGCCAGCGGCGTGGAGAAATCCTGCTCCAGCGGAATCCGGTTCCGCCCGAGCTGCACCTCATCGCAGTTGCGGCTGTCGAAGAAGACGAGCTGCCCCGTGACCTCCCGGCGGTTCTCCTCCCCCGGCTTGAACTGCAGAACCAGCGTCGCCGGCAACGTCTGGTTGTCGGTGAACCGCATCTTGTCAAGGTGCGGTTTCACCCGGCAGATCAGCGGCGCGCCGAGGCCGAAGCGGCGGCTGACGTGGGTGAGGTTCTCCGGCCGGTAGTCGGCGCAGAGCAGAAAATCCGAATAGCTTTCCGGCGAAAGCGGCAACCGGAATTCCGGAGCCTGAAAGGTCACCCGCCGGCCCCCCGCCGCCGTCAGCCGGTATCCCTTGTGGTGCAGCAAATTCCGCCGGCGGAGAAAGAGGAACACCTCCCCCGTCGCCGCGTTGCAGATCCGCATGACCCCCACCCGCTCTTCGCTGTAGGGCTGTTCGCCCGGCCGGTCGAGCAGTTGCAGATAGGTGTGGCTGTAGAGCGCCGCCGCGAGATGGTAGCCGACGGCCCGGTCGGGATCCGACGCGAAGCGCAACCCGAGGTTGAGCGCGACATCGGCCATCGCGGCGAGGTGTTCCGGCCGGGGTTCGTTCCGGAACAGTTTCTGCAGTTGCAGAAGCAGCCCCTCCGGATTTTCCCCGTACTGCTCCGAAAGCAGCAGATTGGCCAGCAAATTGGCGGTATTCTGATTCAAACCGTTCCCGGTGGAGACACTGCCGTAGCCGAGCCGGTCCCGGCTGCCGACGCGGGTGACGGAGATCTCATGGCTGCAGCCGGCGAGCAGAACCAGCGCGGCGCAGACGATGAAGAAGCGGCAGCGGTTCCGCATCACGATTTCGCCTCCTTCTCCGGCTCCCGGGCGCCGGGGTCGCCCAGGCAGCGGTAGATCTGCGGCACCAGATATTTGATCATCGAAGCCGCCGGCAAAGCGAGGATCATTCCCGGAATTCCGGCGAAGATCGCGCCGAGCAGGACCACGATGATCGTCTCCAGCGTGGTCAGCCCCAGCGATTCGCCGATCACCGCCGGATAGAGGATGAACTGTTCGATGACGCCGTTGTAGATCAGATAGAGCGCGATGATTCCGGCCAGCATCGCGCCGGAGACCTCTCCGCCGCCGACCGCCAGCGTCACCAGCACCGTCAGCATTCCCGAGGCGATCGGACCGATGTAGGGCAGCAGAATGCCGCACCCCGCCAGCGGTCCGAGGATCGCGAAGTAGGGGACGCCGAGCAGATAGAAGCCGGTGGTGTAGACCGTCGCATCCACCGCCATCAGCGTCAGGTAGCCGCGCACCCAGATGCGGAGCCGGCAGATGACGCCGCTGATGATCCGTTGCGCCTCGGCGATCGTCTCCTCGCCGGCGCCGGGCAGCCAGCTGCCGTTGAACACGGTGCGCACGAGATATTCGCTCCGGCGGCCGTCGCCACCGCCGTCGCCGCAGAATTCCGCCAGCTTCGACAGGAAGAGCAGGAAGAAGAACACCGTCATCAGCAGGTCGGCGAGAAGCGCCGCGATCATGCCGAGGATGCTCGCGGTGAAGGAGAAGAGTCCGCCGGTGCGCCGCAGCAGAATGCCCGCCAGCTCCCGCTGAGCCGATTCATCCTGCATGATCCGGCTCACCTGGTCCAGGCCGAAGCGCACCAGCGGGAGTTTTTCGAACCGTTCCCGCAGATGGTTGAGGTAGAGCGCCGCCTGGTCGAGCAGCCCCTGCGCGCTGGACTGTGCGAAACTGCTGCCGAGCGGCTGCGATGCCGCGGGGAGGCTGCCCTTCTCCGCCGGAACCGGTTCGCCGGAATCTGTCCTCCTTTCGGCTCCGCGCTTCGCTCCGGCGGTTTCCGCCGGGACGGCGGGCGGTTCGGCGGCGGCGGGCTTCTCCGGCGTGAGATTTTTCGCGGTCCAGGCGCGCACCGTGTTGCTCAAATTGTGCACGTAGTGGTTGGTCAGCGAGGAGAAGAGGATGACCAGCATCATGATTACCAGCGAGACCAGCACGCAGGTCAGGCCGACCGCGCGGCCGATGATCCGGCGGTTCTCGCGGCGGCGCAGCTCGCCGGGATCGGGTTCGGCGGCCCGGCGGCGCAGTTTCCGCGAGAGACGATTCAGCGGCGCGAGGAACCAGTCGGCGACGCGGAAGAAGTGAAATCCGATTCCGCGCTTCTCCCGCAGCCGCCGTTCGAAGTACTTTTCCGCCGGGAGCATCACATAAGCGGCGATCAATCCGAAGATGACCGACCGCAGCAGTGTCGCGGTGAGGATGAACACCGCGATGACGATCAGCGCGACCAGAATTCCCGTTCCGGAGCGGATGATCCGCCGCCGCCGGAGATGTTCCGCCGTAATCCCGTCGGTGATCCGCCGGATGGTCCGGGCGGAAAATCCGGTCTGTTCGGCGAGGTCGGAGATCAGCGGCGTGCAGCGCTCCGGCACATCGGTCGAGACCGCGAGATAGAGAAAGGCGCGCAGCACCCGTTCCAGTTCCGTCGGCGGCAGCTGCCGCAGCGCGCGAGCCGCTTCCCCGACGGAGAGCGGTTCCTGGTTCTTCAGCTCGGCGATCAGCTTATCCACCTCGAACGGCGAATGCTCGTGCATCAGCAGCTGACGGAGCGACTCCAGATCGTTCTCCTTCAGCGGGCCGTCGCTCTCCAGGATCCGCCGAAAGACGCTCAGTACCGCCGTGCGCACTCCGTCGTCATCGGACTCATTTCCGTTGCGGAACAGCGTGGTCACCACGGTGAAGGTGTGGCGCATCGAACGTTCCATCCGCTTCGAGAGCCGGAACGAGCCGGTGAATCTGGAAAAATCGAACATCCGCCGCAATCCTCCCTGCCCCGTCCCGCCGCGTCACTTCGGACGGGTGCTGTCGTTTCTGAGTTTTTCCGGCTCCGCCCGGAGGCACTGTCGCACTCCGGCCGGACCGTATTCCGTTGTTTCGCCGCGTCGCCCGCTTCAGCGGACGCGCACGTCGCGGTGACCCGGCACCACCTCTCCGACAATCCCGGAGGTGAAGCCGTTGTTCCGGGCGACGGCGAGCGCCTCGTCGGCCGCCTTCTGCGGCACGAACCAGACCATGCCGATGCCCATGTTGAAGACCCGGTAGGCCTCCACCGGATCGACATGGCCCTTCTCCACCAGCACCTTGAAGATCGGCGGAATCGGCAGCACATCGGTGTCGAAGACCGCCGTCACGTCGTTCGGCAGAATGCGCGGCACATTGTCGTAGAGCCCGCCGCCGGTGATGTGGGCGATGCCGTCGAGCGGGAGCTCCTTCGCCTGCGCTTCGCGGATCGCCGGGTAGTAGCAGATGTGGGGCCGCAGCAGCGCTTCGCCGACCGTCTCGCCGAGTTCGTCCAGATAGGTGTGGACGTTGTAGCTGCACTGCGAGAAGAGGATCTTCCGCGCCAGGCTGAAGCCGTTGGTGTGCAGCCCGCTCGAACCGAAACCGATCGCGACGTGGCCCGGCCGGATCCTCTCGCCGGTGATCAGCTTCGACTTCTCCACCACGCCGGTGATGATGCCGACCAGGTCGAAGTCGTTGCCGTACATGCCGGGCATCTCGGCGGTTTCGCCGCCGAGGATGGCGCAGCCGGCCGCCTTGCAGGCGTCGGCGATGCCGGTGAGCACCTCCTCGTAGAGCGGGTTGCGGAGCTTGCCGATGCCGATGTAATCCATGAAGTAGAGCGGTTCGGCGCCCTGCACGGCGATGTCGTCGATGCAGTGGTTGACGATATCGCGACCGACGGTGTCGTACTTCTCCATCATCATCGCGATCATCAGCTTGGTGCCGACGCCGTCGATGCTGGAGACCAGCACCGGTTCGCGGTATTTCGAAAGGTCGATCTGGAAGAGGCCGCCGAAGCCGCCGACCGGG
>CAZPWP010000191.1:0-5079 GCA_964590295.1 uncultured Victivallis sp. | reverse complement strand
CGTCTGGTCGGCTTCGGGCCGCGCGCACACCAGTCCTGCGGCACCAGCTACATCGATCAGCATGAGCTTACCTTCTATCTGGAGGCGGGGATCAACGTGCTTGCGGTGCAAGTCTACTACAACTCCGAAATCACCGCGCCGCACCGCCGCACCCCCGGGCTCTGGTGTCAGGTGGAGTCCTCCCGGCAGGAGATTCTCTGTTCCGACGATTCATGGCACATTCTGGAAGGGGAGTGTTTCTGCGGTCCTCGGGCGCGGATCAGTTCCGAACGGGGCTTAACCCAGTTCTTCCGCTCCGCGAAGTGTCCGCGCAAATGGACTCATCAGATGTACATGCCCGACCACTCCTGGTCGCGGCCGGATTCCATCGTGCCGGTGGGGGAATTCGGTTCCCGGCTTGAATTGCATCCGCTCGCTCCGCCGGCGATAGCCGACGAGCATCCGCTCTTCGAACCGGTCGAACATGGCCGCATCATCGCCCCGCCCAACTGGACGCAGGTGAGATTCCGGGACTGTACCGGCCAGCGGCAGGAGACGTTTGCCGCCGGTTGCTATCTCTTCTGCGAGGAGGAGCGGGAGATGCCGGTGAAGATCTTCACCGACGATCCGTTCAAGTTCTTCTGCAACAACAAGCTGGTTTGTGCCGGAACGTACCGCGACGGCAGCGAGGGCGATGTGCTGCCCCTCCGGACCGGCTGGAACCGGCTGCTGCTGGTTCAGGAGCCGGGATGCCATTCGATGGGATTTCTGCTGCTCTTCCCCGGGCAGACACCGGAAGAGGAGGAGATCCGCATTTATCAGGACATGGTCGAGAACGCCCCTGCCGCGTGGAATATGGCGGGGCCGCTCAAGATGCCCCTTGAGGAGGCGACACCGTCGCTCCGTTTCGAGCGTCTTCAGGTGCAGAGCTATTTTCCGACCATGAGCGAACTCACCGACCCGGCGGACATTCTGGCCAATTGCATCATGCAGCGGGAGGATACCACTTCGCTCCACCGGCCGCTGCAGACCGGCGAATACCTCATCTACCGGCTGGATATTGTCCGCTACGGTTTCGTGCGGATCTACTTCGAGGCTGCCGAGGATGATATCATCGACATCACGATCGGATTGCGCCGTACCGCTTCCGGAGGCGTCTCCGCCGGGGACGGCGTCCGCGGTACCGGCACGCTGATCCACCGCGGCGGCAAGACCACCTATCTCACCTTCATTCCCGCCGACTGTCTCTACGTGATGATCTCCGTCCGCCGTGCGGGGGGGCGGGTGTCGATCGAGAGCCTCTGCTTCGAGGAACTGGTCCGCCAAGAGCGGCACGAGAGCCTGTTCCGCTGCTCCGACGAGCTGCTCAACCGCTTCTGGGAGACCGGGCGGCAGACGCTGCGTCGTTCGGCGGCCTTCGTGCCGCTGTCGGAATCGCGTGCCGACTACGACTGCTACATGCTCGACGCCTATATCGATGCGGCCAACATGGCGATTTCCTTCGGGGATTTCGACTATATGGCCGCCCGGTTCCGGCAGTTCTCGGATGCTCAGCTGGAGAACGGTGAAATTCCGGCGTTGACCTACGGGGGCCGCCACGCATCGCAGATCCATCATCTTTTCTTCTATCCGGTGTGGATGAACTACAACTACCGGTTCAGCGCGAATCTGGTCGAATTGGAGCGCGCGGTGCCCAACCTCGATCTCTTGCGGGAGTATTTCGAAGCGCTGCTCGATGAGTCGACCGGGCTGCTGGTCGATGTCGAAACCCGCTTCGCTCTGCAGAGCCGTCTTTCCTACGGCGACTTCCAGCCGGGCGAGACGCCGACCTGCCTCAATGCGCTCTACTGCCGATTCCTGCTCACGTCGGCGGAGATCTACCGGGTGGTCAACCAGCCGCTGGTCGCCGCGCGCTGTGTAACGCTGGCGCAGAAAGTCGCCGAGGCGCTGCGGGAGCGGAATTTCGATCCGGAGAAGAAGCTCTTCGCCCGCTGGAATCTCGACAGTCCGCGTCAGCCGGACGACAACCTTTTCGCCAACTTCTGCGCGGTATTCGGAGGAGTGCTGCCGCTCGATGCGTTCGAGCATTTCTTCTTCTCCTTCTTCAATTTCGATCCGCCGTTCGACCGGAGTTCCGAGTCGCGCCATCCCTATTTCCACTTCCTCTTTCTGGAGATGATGTTTGCGCTCGGGCAGCGGGAGTGGGCGTTCCGGTACTTCCGCGACTACTGGGAACGACGGCTCTGCGGCGACTCCGGCGCGTGGCGCACTTCGCTCGACAGTCCGGATCCGTCGCCGACCAAATTCTCCGACGGCAGCTGCGTGTCACCCAACATCTTCCTGCTGCGCGAGGTGGTGGGGATCCGTATCGCCGAGGCGGGGCACACGGTCATCTACTTCTCGCCCGCGCTGAATCAGGTGGACTGGGCCGAAGCGATCGTGCCGATGGCGCGCGGCCGGCTCAAGGTCAAGTGGGAGAAGCTGACTGACGGGTCACTCGACGTGACGCTCGATTCGAACATTCAGGTGAAGATCCTGCCGGAGATGACCCACAGTCAGCTCCGGAACACCACCTTCCGTCTCGGCGAAAAGGTTACGCTGCTCGATCCGCCGTCCGATCTGGTCGGAGAGGACGAGGAGGAAGAGAAGACGGAGACAACGGTGGTGGAGGTGGATTTCACCGAGTAGCCGGGTTGTCGGCGGACAGCTCCCGGTATTTCAGCTGGAAGAGCAACGTTTCCGGCCCGTCAAATTCGCAGCGGATCCGGTCAGTTTCCTCCAGCCGGATCCGACCGTCGAAAAGCTCCGTTACGGTCGCGGCAGGTCGTGGCAGGCGGAGTTCGCAGCGGCCGGATTTGCCGCAGTGGACCATCAGCAGTTCTCCCGACGCCCAGACCGGCAGCGGCATGTCGGCGTAAAGGTGGACCCCGGCGGTGCGAGCGAGTTCCCGCAGAGCTTCCGGCATCAGTTCGCCGTATTGCGTACAGCAGGCGGAACGCCATCCGTCGCGTTGAATCGGTGCTTCAGGGTGGTCGAAGGTGAAGCCGGTCAGTTCCCGCATTGCCGCTTCCGACCAGAGTTCGCCGTCGGAAAGCCCGGCGCCGTGGAGCCACAGGATGGTCCGACCGTTCCGGAAGAGGCAGGTTTCCAGCAGCGCGCGTTTTTCTTTCGTCACCTCGTAGAGGGCGGGCAGAATCACCAGTTTGAAGCGATCGAGTTCCGGGAGCCGGGGGAGGTCGGAGAGGGTGTAGACCCGGTAGGGTGCGCCGAGCCGGTTGCAGCTGCGGAGCAGGGGCGGCATGATTTTCTGGACGAAATTGCCTTCCGATTCATCGTCCACATAGCGGAGACTTGCCGGATCGACGACGACGGCGACCTCGGCATCCGGCTGGCGGCTGCCGTCGGCGAACCGGTCCCAGAGCTGTTTGAACCGGGCGATCTCCCGGAGCGTCTCTTCGCCGGTGAAGAATTTGCCCCACATGTCGAACCACCAGAGCGAAGTTCCGTGGAAGAGGGAGCGGCAGAATTCGCGCCGCAGTCCGACGATATCCTCTTTTTCGTTCTTCCAGAGTAGCGGCATCCAGGTGAGCCTGATGTGGGGAGTCAGTTCCAGATTGGCGGTGTGGGTCCGGTGGTCGCACTCGTGAAGACAGCCTTTGCCGGCGAGGTGGAGGGAACCGTTCGGCGTCATGAATCCGCCGCCGCCGCCGAGTTCGCGATCCTGATAGGAACCGGGGCTGATGAGGAAGTCGATCCGATCTGATGCGAGAATTTTTTCATAGGCGAGATGGCCCGCTTGAACCAGTCTTCGGGCGCCCAGTTCCAGAACGTAGCCGTAGAAGACTCCGATCTCCTTGGCCGCAGGGATCAGGGTACGGGCCGCTCCGGCGAATTTGAGGATGGAGTCGGCCACCAGTTCACTGTGAAACTGCCAATAGTGGAGCGCGTCGGCGTCCTCCTGCGGATCGCGCAGCCCGTTGTGCGGCGCGTGAAAACGCTTCGCATAGGGGGGAATGCACTCCGGCTCCTTCTCGCCGCGCGCCTTCGCCCACTCCCGGTAGCGGTTCAGCTTCCGGAGGGATTCGCGGCCGTTGGAATAATCCATCCATTCATCGGTGGTACCGCAGGCGAGAATGTAGCAGCAGATCAAGTCGCCGTATTTTTCCTCGGCGTGGCGGATCAGGGCTTCCATGTAGTTGCGCGTCGCCTCAAACCAGACGGGGGAGGCGAGCGCGTCGGTGAGCGAAAGAAAACTGTCGGCCGGTCCCTCGTGAGCGACGTTGAGCCGCCGCGCCAGCCACTGCGGTGAATTGAGGTCAACCATGCAGAGAAGCTCCGGATGCGGGGAGATTTTCTTCACATCCTCCACCTGCTGATCGAACGGGGCGAAGTCGTAGACATTCGGGGCAAGCCAGGTGGGGGCGTATTCCGTGTAGGGTTCGCCGAGGGAATTGGTCGAGTGGGCAGGGAAGACGCAGAACTGGTTGACCCCGGCGGCATGGAACCGGCGCATGGCTTCGAATTCTTTTCGGAAAGAGCGGTAGGCGAAAAACGGTTTCCGATTCATGAATCTCCTCCTGCCTGAAGGCAATGGATTTGGTTTTATTTCATATTGTTAAATAATGATTTTGTAGTTATTTGTTATTAAAATAATGCCATAGATAATGAAATACAAGTCTGAGGTTTGAAAAAGAGAAAAGCCGGATTTAAGCGCCGCGAACACATGTGAGAGAACTACTTTACAAATGCAAAGCAACAAGGAGCGATTGCGATGCAGTCAAACGGAGTCGAGCGGAGCCGCTCCGGCGATTGAGGAGTTGTCGGGCTTCGCCCGCCAAGTAAGGCCCGTAGGGTCGCGTGCGGATCAGTATCAACCGACTTCCGTCTTTTCACGGGCGAGGAGGTCTGGAGGGTGCCGGTCATCCAGCTCCCGCAACGAATCTTTCCCCGCAGAGGCCGAGCATTTCGCCTCCATCCTGTTCATGCACCACATCCTGTATTGACTTTCCCATTCGTGGAGAGGTCTGGACATGCAGGAAAAGGGTTCTTCTGCAGTTTGTGTAAAAAATGGCGAGGAAATATCCGGAACCCCTGTGCCGT
>CAZPWP010000190.1:0-5098 GCA_964590295.1 uncultured Victivallis sp. | reverse complement strand
GACAGCATCATATACGCGGAGAAGACCGGCGGAGAAGATAAATTTAAATTTATCCGAGCTTTCAAGCCGGTTGCCGCCATACTGTAGTTCGAGTAAAAAAGCAGCCGCCCGGAGGATTTCAATAGTACGCTTCCGGGCGGTATTTTTATTGATTCAAAAAAATGCCGTAAAAATGCCGTAATTTCTGCTTGAAAAGGCCCTTTTTTGCCGTATTTTGCGGTTGTATGAAAAAACGGGATTTTAGGGGATTTTGAGGGGAAAAGGTGGAGCCGACTGTCGGGATCGAACCGACGACCTGCTGATTACAAGTCAACCGCTCTGGCCAGCTGAGCTAAGTCGGCACCGGATAAAACTAATATAGTCCGCAATGGCCCGCTTGACAAACCGTTTCCCGGTAAAAAATGCGGTTTTTCCTTGATTTTTTTCAAAAATAATGTTACATTTATTTTTCCGTATATGTTTTAATTTCAACTTCTGCGGGACTTTTCACGGAATATGGCTGAGGAGACAACCGTACAATACGACGGCAGTGCGATCAAGACCCTTTCGGCGCTGGAACACATCCGGCTCCGGCCCGGCATGTATATCGGGCGCATGGGGGACGGTTCACACCCCGACGACGGCATCTACATCCTCATCAAGGAGATCATCGACAACAGCATCGACGAGTTCATCATGGGGCGCGGCAAACGGATTGAACTCGCCATCGAGGATCACAGCGTCTCCATCCGCGACTTCGGCCGCGGCATTCCGCTCGACAAGGTGGTTGAATGCGTTTCGGTGATGAACACCGGCGGCAAGTACAACGACGATGTCTTCAAGTTCTCCATCGGACTCAACGGCGTCGGCACCAAGGCGGTCAACGCTCTCTCGGAATTCTTTCTCGTGCGATCGATCCGTGACGGCCGGTTCCACGAGGCGCGGTTCAAACGCGGGGTGCTGACCGGCGAAGAGACCGGGGATTCGCCGGAAAAGAACGGCACATTCGTCCGCTTCGTCCCCGATGCGCAGCTTTTCCCAAACTACGGATTCAAGCTCGAATACATCGAAAAACGACTCTGGATGTACGCCTATCTCAACAGCGGGCTCTCGCTCTATTTCAACGGGCAGCGCTACTATTCCGCCAACGGTCTGCAGGATCTGCTCGAATCCGAGACCGGTGAGGAGCGGCTTTACAACATCATCGCTTACCGCTCCAAGACGATCGAATTCGCACTTACCCACAGCGACAACTACGGCGAAACCAGTTTCAGTTTCGTCAACGGGCAGTACACCAACGACGGCGGCACCCACCTCTCGGCGTTCAAGGAGGGGGTGCTCAAGGGGATCAACGAGTTCTCCGGCAAGAACTACAAGGCTGATGAGATCCGCGACGGCATGATCGGCGCGATCGCGATCAAGGTCAAGGAGCCGGTTTTCGAGTCGCAGACCAAGAACAAGCTCGGCAACACCGATGTGCGCGGCCCCATCGTCGCGGCGGTGCGCGATGCCGTCGTCGATTACCTCCACAAGAACCGAGAAGTCGCCAACGTTCTGCTCGACAAGGTCGCCCGCAACGAGCAGATGCATCGCCAGATCCAGGAGGTCAAGAAGAAGGGGCGCGAAACTCAGCAGAAGACCCGGCTGCGCATTCCCAAACTCAAGGACTGCAAGTTCCACATCGGCGACAAGTGGCCGCGGCAGCTGGAGAAACGCGACACGATGATCTTCCTCACCGAGGGGGATTCGGCGGCCGGTTCGCTCGAGGTCTGCCGCGACGTCAACTGTCAGGCGATCTTCGCGCTGCGCGGCAAGCCGATGAACTGCTACGGCGAAAAGTTCGACAAGATTTACAGCAACGAGGAGCTGACCTTTCTGATGCAGGCGCTCGGCATCGAAGATGACATCGAGAATCTCCGCTACGACAAGGTGGTGATCGCGACTGATGCCGATGTCGACGGGTTGCACATCCGCAATCTGCTGATCACCTACTTTCTCTGCTTTTTTGAGCAACTGGTGCTCTCCGGCCACCTCTACGTGCTGGAGACACCGCTCTTCCGGGTGCAGAAGCCGAAGGAGAAGCCGGTCTACTGCTACAGCGAGGCCGAGCGGGATTCCGCCGCGGCGAAGCTCGGGAAGAAGGCGGAGATCACCCGGTTCAAGGGGCTGGGGGAGATTTCGCCGAAGGAGTTCGGCCAGTTCATCGGCGAGGAGATCAAGCTCCAGCCGGTCACGCTCGAAAATATGCGCAACGTGCCGGAACTGCTCGGATTTTTCATGGGCAGCAACACGCCGAAACGCCGCGAATATATCATGAACAATCTGGAAGTGCATAAGTATGAGTGAGGAAACGGAGAAGCCGGAACTCGATGTTCCGATTCCCGCCGGGCAGGATGAGGCCGCGCCGGAGAACGGAGAGATCGAGGAGAACAGCGAGAACGGCGAAAATGGCAGCGTTGCCGCCGAACGCTACCGCGGCAACAACGACTACTTCCGGATGATGATGGACCGGAACTTCCTGGAGTACGCGAGCTACGTGATCAAGGACCGCGCGATTCCGGATGTCGATGACGGGCTCAAACCTGTGCAGCGCCGGGTGTTGTGGGCGCTCTACCGGGTGTACGACGGGCGCACTCACAAGGTGGCGAACATCGTCGGCAACACGATGCACTTTCATCCGCACGGCAACGTGTCGATCGAGGACGCGCTGGTGGTGCTCGCCAACAAGGAGTATTATATCACCCGGCAGGGGAATTTCGGCAACATCCTGACCGGCAGTCCGGCGGCGGCGGGGCGTTACATCGAATGCAGCCTCTCCCCGCTCGGGCACGAGGTGCTGTTCAACAACGACATCACCGAGTTCGTCGATACCTACGACGGGCGCGGCATCGAGCCGGTGGTGCTTCCGGCGAAGGTGCCGTCGCTCCTGATGCTCGGCAGCGACGGCATCGCGGTCGGCATGGCAACGAAGATCATGCCGCACAACTTCAATGAACTGCTCGAAGCGGAGATTGCGGAACTGCGGGGAGAGCCGTTCCAGCTCTATCCGGATTTCCGGCAGGGCGGGCTGATGGATGCGCGCGAATACAACGACGGCAACGGCAGGATCACGCTGCGGGCGAAAATCGAAATCGTCGGCCGCGACCTCATCATCCGCGAAATTCCGGCCACGACCACCACCGAGACGCTGGTCGCCTCGATCGAAAAGGCGGCAGAGAAGAACAAGATCAAGATTTCGAGCGTCAACGACTACACCACCGACAAGGTGGAGATCAAGGTGGTGCCGACCCGCGGCTACGATCCGGAGAAGATGATGCAGGGGCTGTACATGTACACCGACTGTTCGGTTTCGATTTCGGTGAACATGACGGTGATCCGCGAAAGCCGACCGGTACAGATGAGCGTCTCTGAGGTGCTCCGGCGCAACACCGCGAAGCTGCTGGAGCATCTGAAGCTGGAGCTGGAGATCGAGCTGAACCGGCAGGAGGCGCTTTTTCACGCCAAGACGCTGGCGCAGATCTTCTTCGAGAACCGCATCTACAAGAAGATCGAGGAGTGCAAGAGCCAGGAGGAGGAGTACGCCGAGGTGCACACCGGACTGGCGCCGTTCCGCGACATGCTGCGGCGGGATGTCACCGATGAGGACATCGACAAGCTGCTTGCGCTGCCGGTGCGCCGGATCAGCCGGTTCGATATCGAGAAGAACCAGCGGGAACTGGCCGAGGTGCTGGCGAAGATGGAGGAGATCAAGCGCAACCTCGGCAATCTCAAGAGGTATGCAATCCGGTATCTGAAGGGGCTGATCGCGAAGTACGGCAGGGAGTTTCCGCGCCGCACCGAGATCGAACACTTCGAGAAGATCGACCGCCGCGAGGCGGCGCTCAACAACATCAAGGTCGGCTGGGACCGCAAGAACGGCTACATCGGCACGTCGATCAAGAGCGACGACATCGTCGCCTGCAACGAGTTTGACCGTTTCCTCTGCGTTGAAAAGAGCGGCGCCTACAAGGTGATTGCGCTGCCGCCGGAAAAGCTCTTCATCGGCAAGCTGTACGACTTCCGCAAATACGATGAGAATATGATATTCGGCGTGATCTACCGCGAGGTGAAGTCGGGCAAATACTATGGTAAACGCAGTGCGATCGGCGGATTCATTCTCGACAAGGAGTACGCGCTCTGTCCGCCCGGCTGTCGGCTGGAACTGCTGACGCCGCGTGCGGATGCCATCTATCTTCTGACCGAGACCGGGGCGCGCAACCGCCAGATCCAGCGGGAGATCAATCTGATGGAGCTGCCGGTGCGCACACCGAAGGCGCGCGGTTTCCTGATCGGGGCGAAGCCGATTACGAAAATCACTCATTCGCGCTATCTCTCGCCGGAGGAGTTGGAGGCGTTCCGCAATGCCGAATCCGGTGAGGTGACAGAGCCGACGGAGAGTGAGGAGGAGACCGCGCCCAAAGCGGCGGAAGTCGTTCCGCCGGAAACTCCGGAGCCGGCGGCGGAGGGCCTGAAGAAAAAGTCCGAGAAAGAGATTGCCGCGTCCGCACCGGCGGCACCGGAGCCGGTGCGGGCTCAGGAGCCGGAAGGAGTCTCCGGGCCAGAGGTCAAGCCGGATCCGGTGAAATTGTTGAAGAAGGAAAATCGCGCGAAGAAGGATACGCCGCCTGTTTCTGCTGCCGATGAGGATACGCCGCCCTGGCGGATCGGGGACGATTCTCCGGCGCCGTCGGTTGTGTCTGTGGAGCCGGCGGCGGAATCCGCTGCCACCGTGGCATCCGGCCTGAAGAAAAAAGAGGAGGAAGAGGCACTGGTGCTCGATGATTCCCCTGCGGTATCGCGGCGGTCGCCGCGCCCAAAGCAGCCGCGCCCGGCGGCACCGCCGCCTCCGCCGGATGACGAGGATTTCGGCATGGTGCAGCCGGAGTTCGGATTTTAGTTGGTTTTGTCCCAAATCTTGTGAAGGTGAAGATTGTTTCAAGCAGTGAACTTTCTATGCATTAAAATGAATCACTGGATTTCCGGAAACAATCAACAGAGAACTTCCAAGGATTCCTTGAGGGAAAATGGTTATTGTCCCAAATTTTGTGAAACACATTTGTAATTTCCAACGTCGATGAAG
>CAZPWP010000189.1:0-5102 GCA_964590295.1 uncultured Victivallis sp. | reverse complement strand
CGTCATAGGCGACCGCGACGAACTGTTCGGTTTCACCTTTTGCCGGAATGTCGAAGGTCAGCTTCGCCGCCAGCGTCTGGTACTTTTTCCGCGCCGGAACCGGAAAGTCGAGGTCATCCGCGTCGGGAAGCGTACCGGTCTCGGCGAATCCCCGGCGCAGCTTCCCGCTCGGCGCAATCGCGGTCTCTCCGGCCGGAGCCGGAACGACAAGACAGCTCTTTCCCCAGTTGATCCGCAGATCGTCGCCTGCAACCGTCAGCGGCTGCTGATTGGCGGCCGCCGCGTAGAGCAGTTCGAACCGGCGGGAACGGGTTCTGCCCCAGACGATCTTCTCCGTCGGCTGATTGACGCAGAGCTCCGCGCCGCAGTCGAAACAGAGTTCCGCCCGGTGGGGCTTCCCGTCGGTCGAGGAGAGGCGGAAGATCACGTAGGTGAGCGGCCGCGACAGCACATCCAGCCGGTGCGGCAGCGCCGGTGTGAGGAAGGTGAGCTCCAGCGCCGCCCCTTCCGCATCGAACTGATAGATCGTCCGGGTGGGGAGAATCTCCACCGAACGCTGTTCCATCGCCGGGATGAAGGAGTTGTTGCCGCAGAAGTTCCGGCATTTTCCGTCAATCCGCAGCAGACCGCTGAGAGCGCAGTTGCTGCCGGTCCAGTGGCGGCTCCACTCCTGGGTCAACTCGTCCCGGAAACTCCAGATGCTGAAATAGGGATCGTGCACGATCAGCGGCACGGCCGGCGCGCGCAGCGGCGCAGATTCAACCGAATTCATTTTGGATCCTCCCTCTTTTTTGGGTGTGCTCTGTTGTAATATAGGATCAAAATGGCGGTTATAAAATGAAGAAAATTGACAATTCGATATGGAAAATGCGCATTGGACGCGAAAAACTTATTCCAGCGCGACGAAGGCGACCGCATAGGCCCGTTCATGGCTGATGGAGACGTGGAACTGTTTCGCCCCGAGACGGGCGGCGGTTTCGGCGGCGCGCCCGGAGAAGGTGAGCCGGGGCGCACCGTGCTCGCCGGAGAGGATTTCGATCTCGGTGAGGGCGCACTGTTCGCCGATGCCGCAGCCGAGCGCTTTCGCCGCGGCCTCCTTGGCCGCCCAGCGCCCGGCGTAGAAGGAGGGCGCCTCGTTTCGGCGGTGCGCCTCCTCCAGTTCGGCGGAGGTGAACACCCGGTTCCGGAAGGCGTTGCCGAACCGCTGAAGCGAGGTGGCCACCCGCTGGATCTCAACGATATCGGTACCGATTCCGACGATCATTTCCGCGCTCCGGAATCATTCTCCCCGGCGGGGCGGGAGTTCTCCAGCTCCTCCAGCCGGCGGCGGAGCTCCCCGCTCTGCCGCCGCGCCTTGTCGGCCTCCCCCTTTGCCGCGGCGGCACCCGCTTCGGCTTCACGGAGTTTCTTCTCATAGGCGGCGGCCTGTTCGCGCAGCTCCTGCTGCTGCTTCCGGGCGAACTCCTCCTTGAGCCGGAGGGTTTCCGCCCGGAGTTTCTCCTCGGCATTCCGGTTCAGTTCCGCGATGCGCTGTTCGAAACTTTTGCGCTGTTCCGCGAGTTCGCTGCTGAGCCGGTCGAGGTTCTGCCGGAAGTCGGCGCGGGAACGGTCCAGCATGATTCCGAGCTTCTCCGCCTCCTGCCGCTGTTCGGCCCGGATGCTCTCCACCTGGCCGGAGAGTTTTTCGTCTCCGCGGGCCAGCGTCTCCACCGCGGCGGCATTTTCGGCGCTGCGCCGTTCGAACTTGCCGTGAAGCGTCCACAGCGCCGCACCGAGCAGCAGCAGCGCCCCTGCCATGATCGCCAGACCGGCACTCCACATGCGGCGCAGCATCCGGCGCCGTCCCCGCTCCAGATCCTCGAATTTCGCCGCCAGCGCGGTGAATTCGCGGGTGAACTGCGAACTCATTTCGTCGAACGCCGGGCGGAGCATCGGCAGCGCCTCTCCTTCGCCGGGGGCGGCGCCGGGTTGTTCCGCCGGAGCCGGGGCGGAAGCGGCGGACTCTTCCGGCGCGGGGACTTCCGGTTCCGCCGGATGGGCCACCTCCGGCCGGATGCCGTAGCGGGCGGCGAGCTGCTGCTCGATCTCGAAGGAACTGTTGCCCGCGTTGCGCAGTTCGGCGATCTCCCGCAGGATGTTGAGGGATTTTTCCGAATAGAAGCGCCGCTTGCCCCGGTTTTCCGATTCGAGATATTCCGCGTAGCGCGTCAGCCAGTCGTTGATGGTGCTGCGCGGCAGTTCGAGCTCCTGCGACAGGTCGCTCGCCAGAAAACGCCGTTGTTCCGCCATGGTGTCATTCCTCCGGTTGATGGTAACGCCGGGCGAAGTAGTCGCGAATGCGGGCGATGTCCCGGCTGATTTGTTGTTTCAGTTCCTCGGGGGAGTTGAAACTGCGCTCCTCCCGCAGATGGTTGAGAAATTCTACGCCGAGCTCCGAACCGTAGAGGTTGCCGGAGAAGTCGAGCAGATGGACCTCCAGACGCCGCGCCGCCTGTTCCCGGCCGAAGGTCGGGGCGAAACCGATGTTCACCGCGGCGGGCCAGGCGCTCTCTCCCCGGATCGCCGCCGCCGCATAGACTCCGTCCGGCGGCAGGACTCCCGCTGAAAACGAGACGTTCGCCGTCGGACAGTCCAACCGGCTGGTCGCCGCACCGTATCCGTACTCCACCTTGCCGACCAGCCGGTAGGGGCGGCCGAGCATCGCTTCGGCCGCGTCGAGCCGGCCGGAGGCGACCGCGCGCCGGATCGCGCTCGAACTGATGACTTCGCTGTTGGGCCGGACCTCCGGACTGGCGATGAAATCGATCCGCCGTTTCCGGGCGTAGTCGTCGAGCAGCGCGCGGTTCCCCCGACCGCCGCGGCCGAAACGCCAGCTTTCGCCGACGCAGATGCCGCAGAGTTCGAATTCGGGGCACTCGAGCATCCGGGCGAGGAACTCCTCCGGCTCCAGCGCGGCGAACTCCGGCGTGAAGCGGATCACCCGGACTTGGGCGGCCCCCGCCTCCCGCAGCAGCCGGACCCGTTCGGAGAGCGGCACCAGCAGCGTCGGCAGTTCCTTCGGCCGGAGCACCGCCCGCGGATGCGGATCGAAAGTGAGAGCGGTCGGTACTGCGCCGTCCCGCTCCGCCAGCTTCACCACCTCGTCGATGATTCTGCGGTGACCGAGGTGGACGCCGTCGAAAACGCCGATGCCCAGCACCAGGCGCCGTCGCTCGCCCTGCAGTGCCGGAGAGCTGCCGGCCATGCTGAAATTTAAGATATCGTTCAACTCCCGAATGCTCCGGTATTGAAATTGCTCCATTTTGTCACTATATTAAGATACACTGAAATCAACCTTCCGTCAACAGGGAAACGCGATGAAAACCGTACTCTATCCCGGATCGTTCGATCCGTTCACCAACGGCCACCTGGATCTGGTGGTTCGCGCCGGGCTGCTCTTCGATCAGGTGATCGTCGCGGTGGCCGTGAATTCCGAGAAGACGCCGATGTTCACGCTCGAGGAACGCAAGGAGCTGATCGAAAAGAGCTGCGCCGATCTGCCCCATGTGCGGGTGGTCGCCTTCCGCGGACTGCTGGTCGATGCGATCGTGGAGTACCGGGCGCAGGCGGTGCTGCGCGGGCTCCGCGCCTTCTCCGACTTCGAATACGAGTTGCAGATGGCGTTGATGAACCGCAGTCTGCGGCCGCAGTGCGAAACCATCTTCATGATGCCGACGCTCAACAACTCCTTCGTCGCTTCGCGGCTGGTCAAGGAGGTCGCCGCTCTGCACGGGGATTTCCGCCACTACGTTCCCGCTGTCGTCGCCGATGCGATCGAGGCGAAACTTGCGGAGAAGGAGGGGCGAAAATGATCCGATTTTCCATTTCGCGGCTCGAGAAGGAGCCGATCGAACTGGTCGGGAGCGAGCCGGCTGAATTTCTGGAAATGGAGTCCTCTTCCCTGCTGACCGTTGTCGCGCCGGTCTCCTATGAGCTGCTGGTCAAGTCGGTCTCCGGCGGCGCGCTGGTGGAGGGGAAGGCGTCGACCCGGCTCACCGGTCTCTGCGGCCGCTGCCTGGAGCCGGTCGAAGAGGAGGTTTGCGCCGACAGCATCTGCTTCTTCCTCGAAATCGGAGAGGAGGAGGAGATGGATATCTCGGAGGATATCCGTTCTGAAATGCTTCTCGCTCTGCCGATGACGCTGCTCTGCTCGGAGGAGTGCCGGGGATTGTGTCCGGTCTGCGGCGCCAACCGCAACCGCTCCGACTGCGGCTGCGAGCCGCCCGCCTCCGGCTCCTCCTGCTGGGAGGCGCTGGATGATCTGAAGCTGTAGTGTTTTTTACTCCAGCGTCTGCGATGGCACTCCTGCCGTTCCGGTGTGGGCGTCCTGTTTTTTCTCCCTCTCTCCGCACGGCATGATTCCGGTCGGGAATTGACAAAATTCCTTACTGAAACGGAAGGCGGCACGGCATCTGCCGCGTCTGGCCGATTCCGTGAAGGTCACGGCCGGAAAGGAACGATTTCATGGGAGAAAACTATGCGGAATCCGTATCCGCCTACACGCTTGACGAGATCGTCGAGCTCTGTTTTGAGGTGGAGCAGCTCAAACTGCAGGGCCGTGCGAAGCTCGACCGCTACCCGTATGCGGAACTGCGCCGGCTCTGCAACGGCGTCGGGGCGGAGTGGATGCCTGGTTTCATGCGGGAACTCTGAACACCCTCTCTCCCTTCGCCGAAGCAGCGGCGGTGATCCACGACGTGGAGTATTTCGAAGGGGAGGGGAGACGGACCGGGCGACGGCGGACCGGCGCTTCCGGGAGAACATCATCACCACGACGAAGGCGCGTTACCGCTGGTATCATCCGCTGCGGTATCTTGCGATGGCGCGTGCCGATTGTTTTTACGCGCTGCTCCGGATATTCGGCACAGCCGCCTGAAACGGAGAGGAGGAGAAACGTGCCGAGCATCCATGGACGAATGACCGCACTGGAGTCGCTGACGACGGAGAACAACAAGACGCTACACCGACAGCGCAAGGTCGACTGGCAGTGGCTGGTGACGACGCTGATCGCGCTGGCGGCGGTACTTGCTGTATTCCTCCGGTAGTCCGCCGCGGACCGGAAG
>CAZPWP010000188.1:0-5105 GCA_964590295.1 uncultured Victivallis sp. | reverse complement strand
CGGGCAGCTTGCGGCGGAATACGCCCGGCCTGACGGGACTCACTGGACCTTCGAGGCCTACCGGGTCGCGTCAAAAGTGATGCGTCGCACCATGATGCCGGAAAGCTGATTTCGGACATGCATGTTTGACTGGTTCCCGCCGGCAGTGTGATTTGTTTCGCACTGCCGGCGTTCAAAATTCCCGGGGAACGTCGGCAAAATCGCCGTATCACTCACTCTTGAACGAAAGTTCCCCGGCTCTGCCGCAGTACGGCACGGACGGCAGCGCGACCGTGTATGTCGAATGTTTTCCTCTCCGCTCGACGGTGAACACCGCCTCCTGTTTTTTTACGTTCTGTTCGGGGTCGGCGGCAAGCAGGTGACAGGTGCCGTCTCCATCCTCTTTCAGCATCATGATTGCCGGCGTATTTGCCCGCCAGAGCTCGTCCCCGTTCCGGAAGCTGGCTCCGGCGCGGTAGAAGACCGCGTAGAGCAGCTTGAGTCCCGGATGGTAAACCGCCTGAACTTCCGCATTGTTTGCGAGAATCCGAATTGGGGGATTCTCATACTTCTTCTGCAGTTCCGCGAGATTTTTCACCTCGAAGTCCGCGAGATAGGCGTAGCCGCCCCCCGCCGGCACGCGACCGTGGTCGATGGTGATCTGGAAAATCGACGCCTGCTTCGGGCGGTTCTTCTGGCGACTGTTCCGGCTGCGGTTGAATTCCAGCCAGCGTTCCGGGCGTGTTTCGCCGGAAACCGTCATGGGGCCGCCTTGCATCACCAGATAGCCGATTCCGTTCTGCCAGACGGCGCCGCTCTTTCCCGTAAGATGGAACGTTTCTCCAGGTTGTTTCCGGGAGATGACGCCGTCGATTTCGATTTCGGCGGGGGTCACCCATTCGGTCTGGTCGATCGTGGTGACGATCGGTTCCGGCAGCTCAGGCTTTTCGTTGCGGATGTCGGCGCCGAGGCAGAGCAGCTGGTCGTCGAATGCGAAGTAACTTTTCCGTGCGGTCACGCCGTACAGTGCCGGATCGGGTGCAGTACGAATGGGCTGCTTGCCATAGAGAAAGGCGGCGCATCCGTATGCGCCGTCCGCCACGCCCCCGGCGAATCCGGAGGTGCCGCGATAGGCCCGCCAGGCGGTGTCGGTGTGCTCGATCTCCCTGGCGCGGACCGTGGTGCCGGGCACCGCCCAGGTTTGAAAGAATCCTTTGGCAACGGTGTAGGTGGCTCCGTGTTTCATGAGCCAGGCGGCGCCGTCGGCGAAATAATCGGTTTTGATGCTGGCCAGAGCCGCTGTTTCCACGCCGATCGTCCGGTTTGAAACCATGTTGATGCCGGCGAACCAGTTCTTCCGGCGAATGACGAGGTCGTCGTTGTTCCACCAGAAGCGGACTCCGGTGTATTCCGGTTCTTCGCCTTTGCAGATGCGGAGGATGCTGTCGAGTTCGTGCCGCAACTCGGTTTCCTTTTCCGGCAGGAGCTCCGCCAGCGGCTGTGCGATGGAGAGCAGTACGTTGATGGAGAGAAACCCGCCGTCCGGCGTCCAGCGCATGCACTCCCGGTCCGGAACGGTCAGTGTCGGTCCGTATTTTGCCGGTTCCAGACAGAACCACAGACAGGTTTTCAGGTATTCCACCAGCAGACGGTATTGCGCGGTTGAAATCTCTTTGTCCCAGAGCGTGCCTTTCAGCCGGAGCAGATTGCGGACGATGCCGCGGACGCCGTCGGCGGGGTAACGGAAGAGATAATGGATTTCGCCATGTCCCCATCCGCCGCCGTCGGCGGTGAGACCCTCTCTCCAGAAGGAGGACTCCCGCGTCTGAAAACTGGTGATGCTGAGGGCGTCGCGACTGATTTCAGCGATCAGATCCATCATGCGGGGATTCCGGCAGATCAACGCGGCTTCGTAGAGGTTGCGGTACCCGAAATTGCCGCCGGTCCAGGCGCCGTGAAACCGAAAACACCGGGCGGTCAGCAGCGGCCCGGGGCGGTTGTAGTCCGGGTAGGCGAAGGCATAGGCGACGATTTCCCGGCAAAGCCGGTTGAGAAGAACCAGCTCCGGATTCTGTTCGGTTCCTTTTTCGACCGCTTCCATCTCGCGGAAAAAGGAGAAATAGGCGTTCGCCGCGAGCGCCGGCGCGTAAAAACTGGTCGTGACCCAACGTTCGTGCTCCCCAAGCCGGTTCGCCTCCATCGACAGGTAATAGTTGAACATGCGGAGCAGTTTTTTTCTGTTTTCGAACGTCCGGTCGACGCGCCCGTACTTCCAGTGCCGGGCGATCCGGGAGACCTCCGGCAGAATCTGGCGCATCACGCCCTCATGGTCTCCGCGATGGCTCTTGCCCGCCCGTTCCCGCCGGCGGACCTTCTCCGGAGAAAGCGACGGGATGGAGCCGTCGGAACGGATTGCATCATATTCCGCCTGGGCGTCGGCGGTTCGGTTGCGCGGATGATTCCATTGCACGGCATAGCGCTGCCGCAGCTTCTCAATGGCCGCCATCTTCTTCTTGTATTCCGGGTCGTTCAGACAGGCGCGGATGATGGCGTCGGCGGTGTGAGCGGGAAAACTGGTGGAGGCCGTCACCGGCGGCAGATCGGGCCGTCGCACGCTGAGTTCCCGCGGGGAAAAGCGGATATCGTCCAGAAACAGGGTGCGGTCGGCCTGATTCACCGAAAAGCGGATGGAACAGATGGATTTGCCGTGGAGAATTTTCCGGAGCTCGTCGGCGCAAATCTGGTAGCGGCGCCAGCCGGTGTCGGGAAGAATGGTGAGGTATTTCTGCCCCTGCGTGCCGTCATCGGCGGAGAACTGGATCCTGAGTTTGACCGGATCATCGCCTTCTGTCCGAGCCAGCAAAGAGAAGGTGTAATATTCCCCGGGGGCGATGGGCGTCTGGGCGCAGTCGAAGATCAGGCTGTTCTTCGCCGAAGGGTGCCACAGCCGGGCTGTGACGCCGCTTTGACGGAGTTCCGTCCGGCCGCGTACCGGCAGGGGGAATGTGCCGTTTCGCAGCAGCACGAGCGGTTCGTTGCCCGCGGCGAGCGTGAAGGCGAAGAAACATAGGAAAAGGGCAAGACGATTCATCGTTCCTGAGCTCCGTAGAGGTGGTATTTTTTGGTGTTTGCGTCGTTGGTGGAGACATAGTGGATCAGCGGCGTTTCCCAGGGGGCGGCATATGGTTGAGCAATCCGGTAAGTGGTGACGGAACCATCCGGATGAACGAAGCCGGCACGGCCCGCATGGCGTCCGGCGACCCAGCCGTAACCGGCCAGCGTAGTGTCATCGAAATAGAAGCGGTAACGTCCTTTGGTGACATTCAACATGGTTCCGGTGATGGCCCATGTGTCACAGATCATCAACTTTGCGGAGGGGAAACGGATGCCGGTCAATTTGCGGTATATGCCGGCTTCCGAGGTGAAGAAGTGGGTGTTGATGCCGTAATGGGTGTACTGCGTCCAGAAGTTTGAACTGCCGTCCACCGCGTTGAAGCCGAGCGTCTGCTGGGAGGGGCAGGCGAGGACGGGTACGTTGAGGTAGTGCCCGTTGACGATGTTCCGGCCGTTCCACGGGTCGTCGGGAAATGCCGGATTGGGGCCGATCAGATGGTTGAAGTAATAGTAGTAGTTTGAGGACTCCCCCTGGCTCTTGCCGCGGTTGGCCGGCAGGTAATCATCCGAATCGCCTGCATACATGTTGCTGGCCAGACCGATCGTTTTCAGGTTGTTGAGACAGGTGATCGAACGCCCCCGTTCGCGGGCGCTGTTCAGCGCCGGCAGCAGGAGTCCCATCAGAATCGCGATGACAGCGATTATCACAAGCAGTTCAATCAGAGTGAATTTGGGAACACCGTCTGCACGGAAGCCGGTTGGAATCAACATTTCCATAAAAGATGGCCCTTTCCGTTGTTTTCTCTCTTTATTATACCTTGGAAACAGAAAAAGCGCAAGATGGGAACGTCTCAAAAAAATATTGATTTTGTCTCACAGAACGGTTGTTTCCGGTATTGCATCGGGGAGAGGCCGTAGCGTCGTTTGAAGACGGCGCAGAAATAGGCGGAGTCCCGAAAATGGAGGGCGCGGGCGATTTCGTGGATTTTTTCGTCGCTTTCCGTCAGCATCCGGATGGATTCCTTGAGGCGCAAATTCAACAGATATTTTGCCGGCGGCTCCTGGAAACAGCGTTTCCAGTGGCGAAAGAAGGTGCTGCGGGACATTCCATTTCGGCGGGCGACCTGTTCCAGATCGAGCGCATCCATGAAGTCGAGCTGAAACTCGGAGGCGATTTTCCGTATCTTCGCTTCGATGTAATCCGGAGTATCTTGCGCGAGAAGGCGGTGGAACACCAGCTCCTCGAAGAGTTGGAAGGCCAGGAGATCCAGGCGATCCGGAATCGTCTTTTCCTGCGAATGTTTCATGAGAGTGCGGATCCGGCGCAGCAGGAGGGCGATTTCAGATGTCATCTTGAAGTCCCAGCACGGAATCTGCTCCAGATTTTTGGCGAGAATGAGTTCTTCGTACAGGTCGGCGGGGTACGTGAAGGTAACGGCATCCCACGGTCTGGCGCAGTCGCCGCTGTACTGGTCGCCGGGCAGTTTCAACAGGACATGCGGGAAGCGGTTGGTGGTGCGGGTGTCATTGATGAAATTCTCCATCGTCTCCGCCTCGGAACCGAGACGGAGACTGATCTGAAGTTCGTTCTGGAACCGGAACGGTCCAACCCGTGCCGGTTTCCAGTCGCGGAACGAGCCGACGCGCAGAAGTTTGTAGGGAAACTCCACGAGGCGCGGACACTCCGCCAGTTCGATTCTCCAGAATTCCATGAATTTGCCTTTCGTTGCATCCGGGGAAAGTATACCATTCGATACGCGGTTTGTCAAATGCCGTCCGGGAGCTCAGACGCGGCATCGGGGCTCAATTTTCGGGGGCGTTTTATCGTTTTCGTCTGCGTGATTTCTGTTTGTATTTCTTCGGATTTCATCTATAGAGCCAATTTCAAAAAGATTGGCTTTCTCCTGTAAATCACTCGTTTTCTCATGTGCCAGGCCCATCTTGACACATTCCGTATGACTTTTTTCCCAAAAAGCCGTAAAAAATCGATTTTTTGTGTGTGAACCTCCATT
>CAZPWP010000187.1:0-5117 GCA_964590295.1 uncultured Victivallis sp. | reverse complement strand
AGAGCGTGAAAGAGGTGTGACGTATGGCAAAGACCGTCGAAGAGGCGAAATTTCCTCACCGATTCCAGTTCCGCTGGCGCGCGGCTTCATAGAGCAGGATCGTCGTGGCGGCGGCGACATTGAGGGAGTCGATCTTCCCCAGCATCGGAATCCGCACCGGCAGATCGGAGTGTTTCATCCAGAGTTCGGAGAGCCCGGTCTGCTCGGTCCCCACCACAATCGCAATCGCCTGCGTCATATCGACGTCGGTGTAGATCGCGTCGGCGTGAGGCGTCGCGGCCAGAGTCCGGATGCCGTTTCGCTTCAGCCAGTCGCAGGCCTCCTGATTTTCCGCCTCCGCCAGCGGCACCGAAAAGAGCGCCCCGGTGCTGGCGCGGATCACGTTCGGATTGTAGAGATCCGTGCATTTGTTGCAGAGGATGAAGCCATCCACGCCGGCGGCGTCGGCGCTGCGGAGCATCGAACCGAGATTGCCCGGTTTCTCCACCGCTTCCGCGACCAGATAGAGGCCATTCGGGCGAACCGGCAGATCCGCCAGCGTGTGACGCTTCATCTTCGCGACGGCGATCAACCCCTCCGGCCGTTCGCGGTAGGCCATCTTTTCGAGCAGAAACGGCGCGACCCGCGCCACCCGGACCCCTTCGTCCGCCAGCGCCTCAAGCAGCGGGAACTCGTTGCTCCCCAGAAAGTGTTCCGGCGAGAAAAAACACGCCACCAGTTCCATGCCGTATTCGCGGGCACGGGTAAGCTCCCGATACCCTTCCAGCACCGTGAGCCGCTCCTTTTCCCGCGGGCGGCGGTCACGCAGTTTGATGACATGCTTGATCGAATCGTTCTGAGCGCTGGTGATCTTGATGAAGTCCATAGTAGTGAAAATCAGGAGTTGAATGATGCTTTTTTCCATAACATAGCATCATCCGCTCCGGATTTCCAGCGCGGTCACGGCTCCATCGGCGCCGCAATCCGGAACGGGACGGGATTGAGAGCGCTTTCGCGGATTTTGCGGAACTCCTCCTCCCGGGATTTCACAGCGGGGAAAGGTGCGCGACAGTACTGCAACTCCGGGATTCATGGCCGAACCCTCCTTCGTATCGGCGGAACCGGCCGAATCCGGTTCCCCTCATCGCCGTTTTCGGAGTTACTGCAGGCGCATTTCTCCTGTCGCCACCCTGTTTTTTACCGGGAAACGGCACTTTTTTCCCCCCGGCCGGAGTCAGTCGGCAAAGCACCGGGGAGCTTCGTCAAGCGGCAGGGCGGGAAATGCGAGCTGATTTTGAATCACCCCGAGCCGGGCAAGTTCATACTTGAGACCGCGAATCACACCCGGAGCGCCGGGCGCGGTGTCGTAGAGGCGGCCGAGTTCGACGATCTCCTTCTGCAGAGCGTCGATGCGTTCCGGCTCCGCCCCTTCCCGCACCGCCCGGCAGAGAGCGGCGAAGAGTTCGGGGCGGAGGTTCGCGCCGCCGTTGACGCCGCCGTCTCCTCCCATCCGCAACGCCGGAAGCGTCAGGTGTTCCGGGCCGATGAGGAGCGAAAAGTCCGGGCGCCCCCCCAGAAGCGTCACGGCGCGCCGGAAGGAGTCGAGATCGCCGGAGCTGTCCTTGTATCCGGCGATATTCTCTCTTTCCGCCAGTTCCGCGGCGAGTTCCGGCGTGACGTTCACTTTGGCAAGCGCGGGCATGTTGTAGAGAAAGAGCGGCAGTCCGATCTCCCCGGCCAGCCGTTCATAATAGGCGATCAATTCCTTTTCGGAGGGGGGCAGATAGCAGGGAGGAGCCGCCACCGCCGCCGAAATGCCGCTGCGGGCGGCGAACCTCCCCTCCTCGATCGCCTCGACGCCGGAGGCGCCGGAGATTCCGGCCAGCAGCGGCACCGCGCCGGCCGCCGCTTCGACGGCGGTTTCGAGGAATTCGCATCGGGCACGCCGGGAGAGCGCCGGCCCCTCCCCGGTCGAACCGAGCAGAAAGAGCGCGTCGACCCCGCCGTCGATCACCCGCCGCACCATTCGCACGGTTCCGGCGCGGTCGATGGTTTCCGGGGTTGCCAGCGGCGTGATGAGCGGGACGATGATTCCCTGAAGTTTTCCGTTCTGCATTCTGTCCTTCTCCTGTTTCGGTTTGCAATTCAATATACCCTCGCACAACGGCCCGGACAATCCTTTTCATGGAAAATCGATGAAACAAATTATTGAAATATTCTGAAATGTTTCTATATTATTCCCGGAACAGGAGGAGATCATGGGCAGGACAGTGAAGGAGATCGCGGCGGCGACGGGAGTTTCTCCGGCGACGGTGTCGCGGGTGGTCAACGGTTCCGGGGGCGTCGCCCCGGAGAAACGGGAGAAGGTTCTGGCGGAACTGGAACGGGCGGGCGGTCCGCGGCGGAGCCGTTCGGCACGGCCGCGCGGCGAAACGGTCGGACTGCTGCTGCTGCCCGGGGCGGAGGGGGATCCGCGGGTGATTGTCAACAAACTGGCGGCGCTGGCGGAACGGCTGCCGCACCGCTGGAATCTGCAATTGCTCTCCGCCGGAATCCTGCCGCTCGAACTGGAGAGCCGCCATCTGCACGGCGAACTGGCCGGACTGATTCTCGCCGGGCACGGCGGAGGCTCTCCGGAGCTGGCCGACGTGCTGACCCGGATCCCTCATGTCTGGCTCAACAGTCACCGGCTCCGCGAAGGAGGCCATTCGGTGCTGATGGGCAACGAATTCGCCGGGCGGATCGCCGCCCGGTATCTGTTCGACTCCGGCTGCCGGAACTGCGCGGTGCTGACGGCGCCGAGCGTCAATCCCGGCTTCGCCTCGCGGATCGAAGGGTTCCGATTCGAATTCTTCTCCCGGTCGCGCGACTGCGGACGGCTCGAGCTGCACCCGCCCCGGGAATTCGAACTCTGCTCCCCGGCCGAACTCGAACCGCACCTCCGCGCCTCACTCGCCGGAGCGGCGCCGTTTCCGGACGGCCTCTTCTCGCCGGAGGAGCGGTTGACCGCTCTGCTTCACCGGACCCTCTGCCGGCTGCGCCCGGAGCGCTGGCCGCGGATCATCTCGTGCAACTACACGCCGGAGTACCTCGCCGGACTCTATCCGCGTCCGGCCTCGATCGATCTCGGCGCCCGGATGCTGGCGGAACTGGCGCTGGAGGAGTTGCGGCGGCGGATTTCGGGAGCGGCGGGGCGCGCCGACCATGTGGCGGTCATCGCCACTCCGGAACTCGTTCCCGGCGACGAACCGCCCGTTGAAACAGGAAAAATCCCGACGGAAAATTAAGATATCCGAAAAAACAGGGTTGATTTTTCCGGGAATGATTTTATAATATATCTTCATATTGCAACCTTCGATGGAACCATTCATGACGAAACAGAAGAACAGCGCGCCGCCGCCGAATCCGGAGCTGCTCGCTCCGGCCGGGAGTCCGGCCTGCGCCCTGGCCGCATTCGACGCCGGAGCCGACGCCGTCTACGCCGGACTGGTCAAATTCAACGCCCGCGAACGCGGAGAAAACTTCACCGCCGACGCGATGGCGCGGCTCATCGACTACGCGCACAAACTCGGGAAAAAGGTATTCGTGACCCTCAACACGCTCATCAAGGAGTGTGAACTGCCCGAAATCGCCGAATCCCTCGCCGCACTGGAGGAACTCGCTCCCGACGCGCTGCTCGTCCAGGACCTCGGAGTGCTGCGGATCGCGCGGGAGTGTTTCCCGAAACTCACGCTCCACGCCTCGACCCAGATGGGGTTCCACAACTCGGCCGGGCTGCGGATCGCCCGTGAACTTGGCGTCACCCGGGTGGTGCTCGAACGGCAGATGACGCTCGACGAGATCGCCGCGGTCAAGGCCTCCACCGATCTGGAGCTGGAGGTGTTCATCCACGGGGCGCTCTGCGCCTCGCTCTCCGGGCAGTGTCTCTTCTCCTCCTACCTCGGCGGATACAGCGGCAACCGCGGCAAGTGCAAGCAGCCCTGCCGCCGCCGCTACTTCGGCAAAGAGGGGAACGGCTTCTTCTTTTCGCCGCGGGACCTCTGCACGATCGACCTCCTGCCGCGGCTGCGCGAGATGGGAATCGCCTCGCTGAAGATCGAGGGGCGGCTGCGCCAGCCGGATTACGTCCGCCGGACGGTGAGCGCCTACCGGATGCTGCTCGACGCGCCGGAGGAGGAGTTCCCGAAACTGCTCGGCGAAGCGCGCAATCTCCTGAGCCGTGGCTGCGGCCGGAAGTGGTCGCACGGCTTTCTCGAACCGGAATCCGGCCGGACGCTGATCCAGCACAACGCGCTCGGCGCGGCGGGGATGCTCTGCGGCACCGTCAGCGAACTCCGCGAAAACGGCTTCGCCTTCACCACCGGCAAGCGGCTCCACCTCGGCGACCGGCTCCGGATCCAGCCGCAGTCCGGCGACGAGGGCCCCGCCGTCACCCTCACCCGGATCTACGTGGAAGGACGGCCGGAACGGCGCGCCATGCCCGGCCGGAACCTCTTCGTCTGCTGCGACAAACCGGTGCCGGAACGCGGACTGGTCTTCAAGATCGGCGAGAGTTTCCCCGACCTTTCCGCCCGGCTGGCGGCGCTGCCGCCCCGGCGGACCGCGCTGGATCTGAGCGTGACGCTCTCGCCGCGGGAGATCGCCGTCGAAGTGCGCAACGCTCCGGCGGAACGTTTCACCAGACCGCTCGATCTCGCCCCGGCGACCGGGCGGCCGGTCACGCCGGAGATTCTGGAGGCGGAGTTCGCCGCGTCCGACTCGCCGCTCTTCCGGCTGGGAGAGTTCACCGCGGCGATTTCGGGCAAATACTTCCTGCCGGCGAGCAAACTCAAAGCGGTCCGGCGGGAGTTCTGGGCGATGATCCGCGCGACACTCAAGCCGGAGGCGGTCTTCCGCGAATCCGCCGCCGGGCTGGAGAAGTTCCGGAAGAGTTACGCCGCCCTCCCCCCCTGCCCGCTCCCCGCCCGGCTGCGGGAGACGGTCGCGATGAAGCCGAACGGCGCCGCGCCGGGCAACCGCCGCGCGATCCGGGCCGACCGGCTCTTCGATTTCAACAAGCTCACCGATGAGGTGATTCTGCCGGAGGTCTGCCCGGAATCGAAACTCCCTGCGGTGCGGCGCGCCGTCAGGACGGCGGC
>CAZPWP010000186.1:0-5119 GCA_964590295.1 uncultured Victivallis sp. | reverse complement strand
CCGCGCTTAACAGAGCGCGGGCCAAGCCGTAGAGACATGCTTCGCCGGTATGCGCAACCACGGCGCCAGTTGCATCACTTTCGCCGCATGGCGCGCCTTGAACTGCTGACATCAGCGGGGGAGTTCCAGCCAGATTCCGGTGTGTCCGCCGGGAATCACCATCCGGCTGCGATGAAAGAGCACCCGGTCCGGTGTGCCGGGCAGCAGACAATAGCACCGTTCCGAAACCCGTTCGGCAACTCCCGGCGTCGGGAGGCGGTAGAAACTGACTTCACCGCTGTAGCGGTTGGAGAAGGCGATGCCGTCGGTTCCGGCGGTCGGCACGCCCCGGATCGGACCGGCGGCACAGCGGATGAGTTCCGGCCGGGTCCCGGCCGGGTCAGGAATCCGGCAGCAGCCGTCCCGCCCGTTCATCAGGAATCCGCCGTTCCAGCAGGTGATGCCCTCGCACTGGCCGCCGGAACGCTCCTGCCGGTCGTCTTTCAACAGTTTCGGACGCGACCTGGAGAGGTCATACCAGGCGATTCCGCAGTAGGGCCAGATCACCGGGAGAAGTCCATTCCGGTCGTTTTCCGGGAAACAGTCGCCGTAGAGCAGACCGCCGTGAAGGTGGTGGCAGACCAGCCGGATCGCGGCCGGATCGGCGACATCGAGGATCCGCAGCACGCCGTCCCGGCAGCTGCACACGGCGAATCTGCCTTTCCCCGCGAGTCGGCAGAGCTGGAAGATCCGGTTGGGGCGTTTGTACCGGCCGAGCTCCTTCGGCGGGAAGACGGCGAGATCGTAGACCGCCACGCCGTCCGGCCCTTCCGCAGAATAGAGCTTTCCGTCATGCACCGCCACATCGTAGGAACAGCGGACCGGGAGCGTCTCGAGCAGTTCCGCGTTCTCTCCATCGAGATGCCGGATCTGCAGTCCGGCATGGGAACAGGCTGCAAAGAGCGTGTCACCGTCGAGGGCGAGGCGGCGCACCTGACCGCCGCACTCCACCCGGGCAAGGCCGTTGACGGTGACGGGTGCGGGGCGGCCGGTGCGGAGCGGAACACTCGATCTCTCCGGCGGATTCGGTTTGAGGCCGGAGAGAGGGGCGACCAGCAGGCCGCTCTTCTGGGCGGCGACGTAAAGGACGCCGTCGCCGACGGCACAGTCTCCGGCACAGTCCGGTATGGTGATGCGGACTCTTCCCTCTGCCCGAGCGTCCATGCGGGAGATGGCGGGCGGCACCAGACGGCCGGTGCAGCGGGGATGCGCCGGGTCGGAGAGATCGACCCGGAAAACTCCGTTGTGGGTATCGGCGACGAACGCCTCCTTCCCGGCGATCCGGACGGTCCAGAAATCGTTGGTCTTGACCGAAAGAGTCGGGAAGCTGAGCCGGGCGAGGTGGTGCGGCAGCCGGTTTTCGTCGAGCCGGAAGAGATCCAGCCCGTGGCCGTTCCCGGCAAGTTCCGTCCCGGAACCGCTTTTCGCGTTGAGTCCGGTCGCGGCGCAGCAGAGGTCGCCGCAGATCGCTACGCCGTCGCCGAATCCGCCGAGTTGCGCGGTGGCGAGCTCCACCGGATTGCTGCGGTCGCGCACGTCGAGTACCGTGAGACGGCCGACGCCCCAGTCGCCGACGTAGAGACGCCCCCGGGAAAAGGCGGCGGACTGCGCCTCCGGCGTACGAATCAGCGAAAGCTGGCGGGGGCGGGCGGGATTCGCGACATCGATGATTTCAACTCCGTAGATCCGTTCGGTGACGAAGACGGTATCTTCCGCAACGGCGATGCCGGTGGCGAGCTCCACCGTGTCGAAACGGGTGATGATCTTCGGCCGGGCGGGATTGGCCAGGTCGAAGATCCAGAGGCCGAATTCGCGGGCGGTAAGGTAGAGCCGGCCGTGCGCCGCCGTGAGCTGACGACCGTTGCCGAACCCGCTGCGCCGCCAGCAAAGTTCCGGCCGGTCCGGAATCGAAATATCGTAGACGCTGAGCCGGTCGCCGCCGGCGGCGTAGAGATAGTTCCCGGAGCGAACCAGCGCGATGCAGCCCGCCGAGCCGTCGACACGGGAAAAGGAAATTTCAGGAACAGACTCCATCGTGATGACTCCAGATTACATCCGCGGCTCACTCCGGGTGATGGCACGCAGACGCAGTCCCACTGTGAGAGTGACCAGCCCGTAGAAGATGAGATAGAAGGCGAAGACGTAGTCCACCCAGGCGCTTCCGGCCGGCGGAAACAGCGTGATGAGGACGCCGCAGAGCAGGCTGAGGAGGCCGTTGACGGCGGTCATGATGCGGAAGGTGCAGGCGAAATTGCGCGCCATCCAGGCGGCGACGAGGAGTTCCACGCCGTGAAAGATGAACCAGATGCCGAGAATGAGCAGCAGCTCCAGCACGCCGAGCAGAGGATCGATGACGAGAAACGCTCCCGCTCCGAAGAGGAACAGGCCGTAGAACAGCCGTCCGACGTTGAAGCGGCGGCGGAGCAGAAAAGTGAGCACCAGCTGCTGGATTCCGCAGCCGAGCAGCATGAGTCCGAGGGCGAGCGCCAGCGCGATCATCGACCAGAGCGGATGGCAGAGGAAGATGCCGCCGAGCAGGATGGCGCAGAGCGCCTGAATCACGATGAAGATCCAGGAGTGGCCTCCGAGCAGATTGGTCGATACGATCGGTTGGGGACGTTTCAGCATAGCGGTTCCTCTTTGCGATTGATTCTCCTGCCGCTATAGAATATACACCCGTTTCGGCGGGAGTGCAAATGCAAGTTCAGCGGAGGCGGCGGAGCGCGTCGGCCGCCTTGCCGGCGTTGACTGAACTCTTCGTTTCCGGACCGGCGAGGAGCGCATCGAGTTCGTCGCGGAACTTTTTCGTCTCGCCGGTGAACGGGAGCGGTTTGCCCTTCCGGCTCCGGGAGAGTTCGGCGGCTGCCTTCTCCGCCGCCGGGTAGTCCCCGGCGCGGAAGTGCGCCATCGCCGCGATCAGTTTCCCTTCGGGGGAATCCGGGTACATCGCCGGAATCTCCAATGCGGCCGGATACTGCTTGAGTTTGTACCGGGCGAAGGCCAGCGCAGCGGCATAGCTCCTGGAGTCCTTCTCCTTGCCGAGCAGTTCACGGTAGTACCAGGCGGCGCTGGTCCAGTCGCCGCTCTTTTCCGCTTCACGGGCGGCGCCGAGCATGAATTCCGCGACGGCGCGCCGTTCGTCGAGCAGTTTGCCCAGCCGCGGTTCGAGCTCCGGATCGGGGGCGGCGCCGAGGTCGCGGGCCGCCTGATAGCAGCGGGCGGCGTCGGCTTCGCGCGGCGGCGTTCCGGCGAGCAGCAGCCGCGCGAGCTCCAGCTGCGGAGCGGGGGAACGGGGGCCAGCCTGCGCCGCCTCGCGGAAACGGGCTTCCGCTGCTTTCGTCTCCTTTTTCCCCGCGAGAGCACGCCCGGAAGCGAGCAGCAGCCGAAGGACGCGCGGCGTGCGTTTCAGCAGCGGATCGAGGATGGCGAGCGCGTTGTCATACTGTTTGAGGTCGACCATCGCGTCGGCGGTGTCGGCGGCGAGTTCCACATCGTCCGGCTTCGCTTTCCGGGCGGCGGCGAGCAGCGGCAGCGCGCGTTCGAACTCTTCGCGGCGGAGCAGAAGTTTCCCCAGTCGTTCGGAGGCTTCCGGATTGCCCGGCGCCAGCTCCAGCGCAGTCCGGTAATTCCAGATGGCGAGTTCCGTGCTCTCCTCCTTCTCCGCCTTCTTCCCGGCGGCAATGAGTTCGGCGGGGGTGCCGACGCCGACCGGCTTCACTGCGGTTTCGTTTGGCGGAACCGGCGTCGCGGGGGAAGTCGGCCGGGCGGCGAGCTCCGCCCGCAGCTGCCGCACGGTCCCGGTGAGTTTCTCCAGCTCTTTCTGCCGGGCGTTGAGCTGTTCGCGCGCCTTTCCGGCGAGGGTGAGCTCCTTGCGCGCCTCCGCCAGCTGCTGCGTGAGTTTGCCGACCTCCGCCGCGCTTTTTCGGGCGGCTTCACTCTCTTTGCGCAGCGCTTCGAAGTTGGTACGGAGCGTTTTGAGCTCCTGCGCGGCGCCGGAAGCGGCGGCGAGCTCTTTGCGGAGCCGGCCCTCCGCCTCGACGGAACTTTTGAGCTGCTGTTCCAGCCCGACGACGGAGGCGCGGGCCTGTTTGAGATCCGTTTTCGCCGAATCGAGCTCTTTCTGAAGAGCTTCCCCGGCGCTCTCCAGCTCCTTGATCCGTCGGGCGGCGGCGGTGTATCGGCTCTCCGCCTTCGCAAGGTCGTCGGCGAGTTTCCTGCGGGCGTCGTCCGCGGCGGCGAGGGCGCGGAAGTCCTCGCTGTTGCGCGTCTCCAGCCGCTTCTCCAGCTTGGCGCACCGTTCGGACCAGTTCTGCACATCGCTTTCGAGACGGCGGCTGCGTTCCCGGAGGTTTTTCAGCTCGACGGTGGAGAGTTCTGCGTTGGCGCGCACCTGTTCCGCCTCCTTGCGGAGCCGGGCGCATTCGGTTTCGAGCCGGGCACGGAGCGCTTCGAGCCGGGTGGCGGTCTCCTGCGTCCGGACCAGTTCCAGCTGGAGTTCGCGCTGGCGGTTCTGCAGTTTGACGTTCTGCTCCTGCCCGGCGGCGGCGTTTTTCTCCGCATCCGCGAGGGTTTTGCGCAATTTGCGGCTCTCTTCGAGCAGCTGGGCGTTGAGGGTGACCGAGTCGCCGCCGCTCTTGAGCGCATCGCGCAGCTGACCGCGCAACTGGGCGAGTTCCTGCGTGCGTGCGGTGTCGCGTTCTGTCGCTTCCTGGAGCTTCTTCTCCGCCTGCGAGAGCTGGAACTGGAGCGCGCTGCGCTGAGCGACCGCCTCCTCCTGGAAGCGGCGCAGTTCCGCGAGTTCCCGTTCGAGCCGGGTGACGTCGGCCTCGCGCCGGCGGGCGGTGGCCTCCGCAACGCCCCGGGCGTTGAAGAGTTCCGCCGCGTCGCGGTCGAGTTTCTGGATTCGCGCTTCGGCGACCTGCAGGCGTTTGACGGCGACTTCGGAGTTGAGTTTTTCCTCGAGGAGCTGTTTGCGCAGCTCTTCGATACGGCTGTCGGGTTCGAGCGCCTGCTGCTCCAGCGCGTGATAGCGTTTCTCCAGAAGGGCGTATTTCTCCTGCTGGATGCGCTGGTCGCGCAG
>CAZPWP010000185.1:0-5168 GCA_964590295.1 uncultured Victivallis sp. | reverse complement strand
TCTCCGCTGTTGTTCGAGCCCGGCACCAAAGTGCAGTACTCCAACACCGGCATCGACATCGGCGCCGCCATCGTCGAAGTGGTCACCGGACAGCGCTGGGAGGATTTCCTCAAGGAACGGGTTCTGCTTCCGCTCGGCATGACCTCCACCTGGTTCTGGCCGACCGATGAGCAGCTCAAAACCCAGGTTGAAATGTACGACTGCGTGAAGGACGCCCCGGCAAAGTACCGGTTCCAGAACAACATGCAGCAGCGCCCCTACAACGACTCCCATGTATTCGCCTCCGCGGGAGCGGGCCTCTGGACCACCGCCAACGATCAGCTCAAGTTCTACAAGATGCTGATGAACCTCGGCGTGGGCGACAACGGCGTGCGCATCCTCAAGGAGGATACCGTCAAGAACCTCCTGGCCAGGTCGAGCCGTCCCAAAGGGATGGGCGGCTATTCGCTCGGACTCACCGCGCCGGAAGTGGACAAGGAGGACTCCTGGTTCGGCCACGGCGGCGCCTGGGGCACCAACTGCTCGGTCAACTGGCACCGGAAGGAGCTGAAACTGTGGGTCGTGCAGCTCTGCGGACAGCCGCGTCCGTGGGACAAGGCCCGGAGAGCGGCGGAGAAGAAATTCTTCCAGTACGTCATCGACAACAGTGCGACGGACGCCTACACCGGCCGCGTCAAGTAACTGCCGTTTGATTGCTTTCCACGGTATTCCGCGTTCCCGCGAGCACGGAATACCGTTTTTTCATGTCGGGAAATCGGCGGAGGAGGCCGGAAGGCCTTCCGGCAAGCGCGACGGCATCTGTCTGATGGGCTCATAACAGGGAAACTACGATACACCGCAGATCAGAAAATGCAAGCAGTGTTAATTGCCGAATCTATGCCGATATGCCGAAAAGTCCAGAAACTGAGAATTCCGTCAAGTTTATCCCGGATTGTCCGAGCCATGCTTTTTCATTCCGGAATCGCTTTCGAAATGCTCCAGATCGCCGACGGGAATCGGATAGCGCCACGCCTCCGGCAGCACGTTGAACCGTTTGCAGCTGGTCAGCCGGCCGCCGATTCCCACGCCGCGGCGGAACCATTCGCACACATTGGTGAATTCCATTTCCCTCCCTTTCCATTGCGGTTTAAAACAGGCGGAAAATAACCTTTTGCAACAGGGAAGAATGGAATAAAATGTGAATCATGTAACATTTTAGCCGAGGAGAACGGTCGATTTTGCGGCAAAAGGTGAAAAAAACTTTGCTCGCAGGCTTGCAAATTTAAAAATCCACTGCTATTAGTAACCGCATCGAGCGGATTCACCCGGATTTTGCGCGGAGTTCAAATTCGGAGCCGGCGGGCCGCCGCCGTGCAGGGCGGTTTCGTGCCGCATTTGCTCCTGTTTGCATCTTCGCCGGGAATCGGGGATATTTCGTTTTTCACGTCAAAGTACAACGTTCAAACCAGGAAGGGGAATCTTATGACCAAGGCAACCGAGTGCAGAAATTTCGTCATTGCAGGCCATTCCGGCAGCGGAAAGAGCACCTTGTGCGAACTCATGCTCGTCAAGGGTGGCGCTGTTCCGCGTGCCGGTTCGATCGAGGCCGGGACCACCGTCTCAGACTTCATGGCCGAAGAGCAGGAGCGGCGTTCCAGTATCTATTCCACCTGCCTGAACTGCACCTGGAAGGGCAATCAGTTCTTCTTCGTCGACACGCCCGGATACGGGGAGTTCATCGGCCAGTACGCCGCCGCCGTCCGCGCCGCCGACGCCGCACTGGTGGTGCTCGATGCGATTGACGGGCCGCAGATCGGTACCGCCCGGGCGTGGAAGATGTCCAAGCAGCGCGGGATTCCCCGTTTCGGCCTGATCAACCGGCTCGACAAGGATCGCGCCGATTTCCGCGGCACACTCGAAGAGATGCGCAAGAACCACGGCAGGAACGTCATCATTCCGCTCTACTGGCCGGTCGGCGAAGGAGCGAACTTCTCCCGGGTGGTCAACGTGCTTTTCGACAAGGAGATCCCGGCGGAGATCGCCGACGACGTCGCCGAATGCCGCGGTCTCTGGCTTGACGCCATCGCCGAAACCGACGACGATCTGATGATGCGCTATCTTGACGGCGAGGAGCTTTCGGATGAGGAGATCCGTACCGGTCTGCGCAAGTCGATCAAGACGGGCCGTACCATTCCGGTTTTTGCCGGCAGTTCGGTCAAGGATATCGGCATCACCGAACTCATGGATGCGATCATCGATCTCTTCCCGACGCCGCTCAACTACGTCACCGTCGACGGTGCCAAACGCAAGATCGCCGATGACACCGACGCGATCGGCGTGGTGTTCAAGAGCGTCAACGACCCGTTCGTGGGGCAGCTCACTTTCGTGCGGACCGTTTCCGGCGTGTTCCGGGCCGATTCCGATGTCTACAACCTCTCCCGCCCGGGTGTCAAGGAGCGGTTCGGCTCCCTCTTCCTCATGAACGGCAAGAATCAGGTCAACACCGCCGAAGTCGGTCCCGGATCGATCTTCGCGATCGCCAAACTCAAGGATACCCACATCGGCGACACCGTTTCGAGCAGTCAGAGCGAACATGTCCTGCCGGGGATCGTCTTCCCCGAACCGGTGATGTCCTACGCGGTTTCCGCCGCCAAGTCGGGCGAGGATGAGAAGATCACCACCGGACTCCACAAGATCATCGAGTGCATTCCTACCGTCCGCCTCGGCCGCGACGACGAAACCCACGAACTGCTCCTCTCCGGCATGGGCGACCAGCAGCTGGCGATCGTCTCCAAGCGGCTCAAGGATCAGTTCAAGGTCGAGGCGGTGCTCTCCACGCCGAAGATTCCCTATCGCGAGACGATCACCGCCAACGGCGAAGGCCACTACCGCCACAAGAAGCAGACCGGCGGCGCGGGCCAGTTCGCCGAAGTCTATCTGCGGATCGCGCCGGCGTCGGAATACGAATTCGTCAACGAGGTGGTCGGCGGAACCATTCCCAAGAACTTCATTCCCGCGGTGGAGAAGGGGATCGCCGAAATGATGGATCGCGGTCCGCTGGTCGGCTGCCACGTCGAAGGGGTCCGTGTCGCGGTCTACGACGGCAAGTACCATCCGGTCGACTCCAATGAAATGGCGTTTAAGATCGCGGCCCGCATGGCTTTTCGCGAGGCGATGAACCAGGCGAAGCCGGTTCTGCTCGAACCGGTGATGCGGGTCGAAGTGCACATTCCGCACGCTTACACCGGCGACATCACCGGCGACCTCAACCACAAGCGCGGTCGCATTCTCGGCATGGATATGGAAGAGGGCATGGAGGTGGTCCAGGCGGAAGTTCCGCTCGCGGAGATGCACAAGTACGCCACCGAACTCCGCAGCATGACGCAGGGGCGCGGTTCGTTTGAGATGCGGTTCGTCCGCTACGAGCAGGTACCCGCCAACGTCGCCGCCGAAGTGATCGCGAAGCATCAGCAGGAGACGGAATAATCGGATTTTGGCGCGCGGAATTCCGCGGAAGCCATTCGGGGCCGTTTTCCGGAAGTTGGAAAACGGCCCCGATTTTCGTTTCGGCAGTGGGGGTGTCTGCCCCGCCGCTCCCGCCGTTGCGCGGCGACTCAGCGTTCGCGGTGGTCGATGACCCGGCGGGCCTTGCCTTCGCTCCGCTGGATGGTGTTGGGCGCCACCAGCTTGATGCGGACCCGGAGGCCGATCAGCCCTTCGACGGCGGCGGTCAGCCGGTGCTGCAGTTCCTCCATGGAACGGACTTTGTCGGAGAAGAGCTCCTCGTTGATTTCGACATCCACTTCGATGTTGTCGAGTCCGTTTTCGGTGTAGAGGATGATGTTGTAGTGCGGCATCGTCCCCTCGACCGAGAGGAGCGCGGTTTCGATCTGTGACGGGAAGACGTTGACGCCGCGGATGATGAACATATCGTCGCTGCGGGAGCTGATTCGCTCGATCCGGCGCAGGGTGCGGCCGCATTCGCACGGTTCGGCGATGATCCGGGTGAGGTCGCGGGTGCGGTAGCGGATCATCGGCATGGCGACCTTGGTGAGCGTGGTGAGCACCAGTTCGCCGAATTCACCGTCGGGAAGCACTTCGCCGGTTTCCGGATTGATGATCTCCGGATAGAAGTGGTCCTCGAAGATGTGCATCCCCTTCTGGCAGCGGCATTCGATGCCGACACCGGGGCCGATGATCTCGGAGAGGCCGTAGATGTCGTAGGCCTTGATGCCGGAGGCCGCTTCGATCCGCTTGCGCATCTCCTCGGTCCACGGTTCGGCGCCGAAGAGGCCGGCCTTGATCGAGAGGTCGCGCATATCGATTCCCTCGGCCGCGGCCTGTTCGATCATGAAGTTGAAGTAGGAGGGGGTGCAGCAGATGGCGGTTGTGCCGAAGTCGCGCATGAGCATGACCTGCCGTTTCGTATTACCGCCGGAGGTCGGAACCACCGTCGCACCGAGCGCTTCGGCGCCGTAGTGGGCGCCAAGTCCGCCGGTGAAGAGGCCATAGCCGTAGGAGACCTGGATGACGTCGGTGCGGTTGAGGCCGCAGCCGGCCATGGCGCGTTTGACCACCTCCATCCAGACTTCGAGGTCGGAGCGGGTGTAGCCGACGACGATCGGCTTGCCGGTCGTACCGCTGGAGGCGTGGAGCCGGACCACTTCAGACATCGGAACCGCAAACAGCCCGAAAGGATAGGTGTCGCGCAGGTCTGCCTTGACCATGAACGGCAGCTTGGCGATATCGGCGAGCGAGTGAATGTCGTCGGGAACGAGATTGCGTTCTTTCATCCGGTTGCGGAAGAGTTCGACATGGTCATAGGCATGTTGAATCACTTTGCAAAGCCGCTCCAGCTGGAGTTCGCGCAGATAGTCCTGCCGCACGAAGTCCAGAGCGCTCAGATCATCATTCAAATAAAGCGAACCCATTTCAAAATCCTCAAAATAAAGTTAATCGAAAAATATACACCCGCTTCCGGGAAAGCTCAAGTCCCGGACGTGAGATTTTCCATTTCTTTCCCGCCGGACCGGAAGAGGCCTCTGTCCTCCTCACTGTGAATCGGAATGGTCCGAGCTGACATAGAGATGATGCCTCTTCTGCACTTTGTGTAAAACTCGCCTCAAACGACGACTTTGACATTGTTGTCCGGCAGATGGAAGATCTTGAGGCGCATAGATTCAGGATCT
>CAZPWP010000184.1:0-5172 GCA_964590295.1 uncultured Victivallis sp. | reverse complement strand
CTGATCGAGTCCGCGCACCCGGATCATTTCGGCCTCCTTCACCGCGAAATAGGTGTGGAGCGCGTCGGTCACCACCACCGGCGCATCGGAGCAGTTCCTCATCGTCAGCGCGACGGTGAGCGAGCGGCCGATCAGGAATTCGCACTCCAGCTCAAAGGCGAAAGTGACCAGTTCGGGCTTCCCCGCCAGTTCGGGGGTCAGACCGAGCACGACCCGGGTGACGCTGCCGTTTTCGAACGACTCGACCGTGCGGACCTCCCACCGGGAGAGCCTGGCGAAGCCGTGCGCAGGCAACTCCTCGCGCGCGCCGGGGCCGAACCACGGCCAGCAGACCGGTACGCCGCCCCGCATCGGCTTGCCCGCCTCGAACCAGGAGGAGCCGCTCATCCAGAGCACCGGCCGCTCCCCGGCCGGGGTGTAGTCGAGCAGATGCGCGGCGTAGGTGGAGATTTTCGCCTTCGCGGCGGCGTTGGCGACCTCGATGCAGACGAAACCACCGGGGCCGCTGGTGAATTTGACCGAATCAGAGCCGAATTTCCGTTCCAGAGTTTCCATATCGTTCATGTCAGAACTCCTTTCTGTAATCTCATGAAAAATGTTTGGCGGGGCAACGTCACTCCTCCGCCGGAAAGAGCTTCCGCGGCGCCCGACCGAGATTCCCCACCGCCGCCGAACCGGCGAAACGGCACTCCGGCGCCGGGAGCATGGGGAAGGAATCCCCCCGCCCGGCGAGCTGGTGGTTTCCCCAGAGGTGGAAGGCGAAGTAGTCCTCCAGATCGAAGTGCTCCAGCTCCCCCTTCCCGACCCGGCCGAGATGGGCGGCGTCGAGGCAGAGCTCCGGCGCCGCGCCGGTGAGCACCAGACTGCCGGGGGCGCGTCGGACCAGATTGCGGATAAACTTCCGCCCCGCCGGCGAAGCGAGGCAGGGAAGAGCGGCGGAGCCACCGTCCGCCGTCGGAACACGGCGGCCGGATTCCGGCAGCGTCGCCGAGGCGAGATCGAACCGCTCCCCGACCGGTTCCGGTTCGGGATCGCTTCCGGTGCGCCAGGCGATGAGGCTGGAGAACCGCCACGGGCGCTTCTTCAGCTCCGCCTCCGGTTCGTAACGCAGGATCTGCCGGGTGAACCGCACCTCCTCCGCATTGCCGGCGAGCGTGAACTCCCCGGCCGCGCCGGGGGTGCGGAATCCCGCCCGGTGGCGCCAGAGGTCGCTGCCCGCGGCGAATTCGACCACGCACCCCGCTCCGTCGGCGAGACGGATCATCACCGGGATTTCCGGCGAATGGTGAAACTCCCGCTCCTCCCCGGTCAGTTCCACGGAACGGAACTCCTTCTCTCCCCAGAGCAGAAACTCCAGTTTCGTCCAGGGCCCGGGGAAGCTCACCTCACCGAGCGAGAGGTCGCCAACCGCGCCGTGATTGACCGCGGCGACGTCGACGGTCAGCGTGCCGCACCCGTCCCACAGTTCAATCTCCCGCCGCACCTCGTATTCGCAGCCGAAGGGGATGACCGAACGGGATTCGACCGAGGCGGAGAGTCCGTCGCTCGACGCGTGGCGGCGGAAGCTCTTCGGCAGGGCGGAGAGTTCGCTGAACGCGGCGCATCCGGCCCGGCCGGTCCGCAACCGCGGCCGCCCCTCCAGATTCAGCGTGAACGCGTACTTGCCGGACGGCTCGACCCGGGCGGAGAATCCGGCCCCTGCGATGACAGCTTCCTGAAACGACATCGGCACGCTCCGTCAGTCGATGATTTCGAAGGTTTCCGCCAAAGGCTTCCGCTGGCAGGGGGTCGGCTCCGCGGCGGGATAGCCGAGCGGAGAGACCGCCAGAACGGTCCTCGGCGCGGAAATTCCGGCGGCGGCGTCCATCTTCGCCCGCTCGAATGCGCAGATCCAGCAGCTGCCCAGCCCTTCCGCCGCGGCGGCGAGGACGGCGTGTTCGAACATGATCCCCAGATCGATTTCGACGATCGAATGGTCATCGCCGGGGCGCTGCCACGCCGCCGAGGCGTCGCCGAGCGCCAGCAGGATCACCGGCGCCTGCGCGAGGAACGGATTGCGGTAGACTTCGCAGATCCGTTTGCGGAGCGCAGCGTTGCGCACCGCGACCAGCTTCCACGGCTGGCGGTTGCAGGCGGAGGGAGCACACCGGACGGCTTCGGCGATGCGGCGGAGCGCCTCCTCCGGAACCGGGCTGGACTGGTAGGCGCGGATGCTCCGACGTTTTTTCAATACTTCGTAGAATTCCATGATCTCGTTATCCTCCTGTGATGATTTTGTCTGGGGTTAAACTAGCCGGATTTCCGGAAAAAGCAAGTTTCCCACCCTCTTTTCCCGGATTTTACCGTGCAAAAAAGCCAAACCGGTGTTATATTATATTGAATCAATGGTGCAACAAGCCGATTCCGCGAGAGGTGTTCCGTGCTGGCAAAAAGAATCATCCCCTGTCTGGACGTGACCGGCGGCCGCGTCGTCAAAGGGGTCAATTTCGTCGATCTGGTCGACGCCGGCGATCCGGTCGAAATCGCCCGGAACTACGATGCGCAGGGCGCCGATGAACTGGTTTTCCTCGACATCACCGCGAGCAGCGACGCCCGCGAAACGATGGTCGATGTGGTCCGGCGCACCGCGGAACAGGTGTTCATTCCACTCACCGTCGGCGGAGGAATCCGCACGGCGGAGGACATCCGCCGGATGCTGCTCGCCGGGGCTGACAAAACCTCGGTCAATACTGCCGCCATCCAGCGCCCGGATCTGATCCGCGAAGGCGCCGAACGGTTCGGCAGTCAGTGTGTGGTTCTCGCGATCGACGCCCGCCGCGTCCCCGGCGAAAACCGCTGGGAGGTCTTCACCCATGGCGGCCGACGCAACACCGGAATCGACGCGGTCGAATGGGCGGTACACGGCGTCGAACTCGGCGCGGGGGAAATCCTGCTCACCAGCATGGACAGCGACGGCACCTGCTCCGGATACGACTGCGAACTCACCCGGGCGGTCTCCACCGCGGTGAATGTCCCGGTCATCGCCTCCGGCGGCGCGGGCACGCTCGAACATCTTGCCGAAGTGCTCGACCGCGGCCGGGCCGACGCGGTGCTCGCGGCCAGCATCTTCCACTTCGGCACCTATACCGTTCCGCAGGCGAAGGAGTTCCTGCAATCGAGAAAGATCCCGGTCCGTCCGGCGGACCGCTGAAACAGCATGCGAAGGAGAACAGGAGAACGCTATGACACAGGACGAACTCAAGAAACTCGCGCTGGCCTACCATCACAACAACCAGCCCGGCAAGGTTGCCGTCGTGCCGACCAAACCGTGCAAAACCGGTGAAGAGCTGGCTCTCGCCTACACCCCCGGCGTCGCCCAGCCCTGCCTGGCGATCAAGGAGAAAAAAGAGAACGTCTGGAAGTACACTTCGCGCGGCAACCTCGTTGCCGTGGTCAGCGACGGCACCGCCGTGCTCGGGCTCGGCAGCATCGGCCCGGAAGCGGGCCTCCCGGTGATGGAGGGCAAGGCGGTGCTCTTCAAGCACTTCGCCGACATCGACGCCGTCCCGCTCTGCCTCGGGAAGGTGTTCAACGAAAAGGGGCGGACCGACGCGGCGAAGGTAATCGAAACCGTCGAACGGCTCGAGCCCGCCTTCGGCGGCATCAACCTCGAAGACATCGGCGCACCCGCCTGCTTCGAAGTCGAGCAGACGCTGAAGAAGCGCATGAACATTCCGGTCTTTCACGACGACCAGCACGGTACCGCGATCATCTCGCTCGCGGCGATTCTCAACGCGCTGAAGATTGTCGGCAAGAAGATCGAAGAGTGCCGCTTCGTGGTGAACGGCGCCGGCGCCGCCGGCATCTCCTGCAGCCGCTTCTACCTCACGGCCGGAGCGAAGCGGGAAAACTTCATCATGTGCGATTCCAAAGGGGTGATCCACCGCGGCCGGGCCGATCTCAATCCGGAGAAGGCGGAATTCGCGGCGGAAACCTCCGCCCGCACCCTCGCAGAGGCGATGAAGGGGGCGGACATCTTCCTCGGCTTCTCCGCACCGAACTGCGTCACGCCCGATATGGTCCGTTCGATGGCGGAGAATCCGATCATCTTCGCGATGGCCAACCCGGTTCCGGAGATCTTCCCGGACGTCGCCCTCGCGGCGGGCGCCGCGGTGGTCGGTACCGGTCGGAGCGATTTCCCCAACCAGATCAACAACGTGCTCGGCTTCCCGGGCATCTTCCGCGGTGCGCTCGACGTCCGCGCCCGCGACATCAATGAGGCGATGAAGCTGGCGGCGGCCAGGGCGCTCGCCGAACTCGCCGCTGAGCCGGTCACACCGGAGGTGAAGGCGCAGCTGGCGGCGGCCTATCCGGCCGACGCGGCCGCCGGAATGTTCGATGGGAACGACGGCAAGCTGAAGATCGACTGCGTGATCCCGAAGCCGTTCGACCCGCGGGTCGTGCCCCGCGTGGCGATGCGTGTGGCCGAAGCGGCGATGCAGACCGGCGTCGCCCAGCTCAAAATCGACAACCTCGCCGCTTACGAAGCCTCGGTGGCCGCCCGCATCCGCAAGTGACACGGCACAAGAGAAAAACGGGTTCCGGCGTTTTGCCGGAGCCCGTTTTTTGGGGTGCGCCCGGCATGGCGTACGACGACCGGGGGAAACTCCCGAAGCCGCCCGGCAGGGGGAAGGCTGCAGCACACCGCGCAGGGTCCCCCCCTCCGGACGGCGGTTTTCTCAACGCAGCACCGTTTCGGAGAAAGTGCAACCCCGTTTCAGGCGCGGCCGTGCCGTCGCCGGCCGCTTCGACGGTTCGTAACACCGTTTGCGGGAGCACCTCCCCGGCGTGACCGGGCGGAGCAAATCGGACAGTTTCATCGGATACACCTCAAAGGAAAAAGGGAAAAGGGTGAAGAAAAGAGAGAATTTTTTCTTCTCTCCCTCATAAGGGGGCAGGTTCCTGTTTCCTAATTGCTTCGGAAGTCGTTGCCCGTAAGTAGTTTAAGGTCGTTTTTATGTTTTTCTGAAATTTTGCCCTGAATCGCCAAGTATCTTATTCCCAAAGAGTAAGCTGTGGTTTGTTTCATGCCGGGCGAGATCGCTTCCCTGCGGGTTCTGTCCTTCCGTAAGCGCCCAGCCGGCCCCATGGCGAGGGGGAGACGGGCAGAGTGCCGAAGCGAAGCAGGAGATG
>CAZPWP010000183.1:2318-5174 GCA_964590295.1 uncultured Victivallis sp. | reverse complement strand
AGGGGGAGACGGGCAGACTGCCGAAGCGAAGCAGGAGATGCGGGAGCCGGAGGGCCGGACGCCCTCCAGACCTCTCCGCCCGTGAGAAGACGGGACCGTGCTGAACGGAGCGTGAAAGAGGTGTGACGTATGGCAAAGACCGTCGAAGAGGCAAAAAAAACACGGACAGGAAATCACCCCCGGCCCGTGTCTTTTTCGGTTCCGCCTGGAGATTACAGCTCTTCGCCAACCTCCCAGCGGATGAAACGCCGCACCTTGAGGTTCGGACGGAACTTCGCCAGCGTGGTCTTGTCGTCCCTGATCCACGGCTGATTCATCAGGCAGACCTCCGAGAAGTACTTGCGGATCTTGCCGGAGAGAATCTTGTCGAGCATCGCGGCCGGCTTGTCCGCCAGCTTCGGGTCGGCGGCGGCGGCGATCTCCTTCTCCTTGGCGATCACCTCGGCCGGAACATCGGTCTCGCTGATGTATTTCGGACTGAACGCGGCGATGTGCAGACAGATATCGTTGAGCACCACCGGATCGCTTTCGCCTTCCACCTCGACCAGGACGCTCACGCGACCATCCATGTGATGGTAGCCGGCGAATGCGCATCCCTCGGAACGGCTCCAGCGGGTCGCCCGGCGGATCTGCATATTTTCGCCGATCACACCGATGTGGTCGGTCAGGGTGTTCTTCTCCGCCTCATTGACCGCGGCGGTGACATCCCCTTCGCCGGCCGCCTTGAGCGCGCTGTCGGCGATCGTCCTGACCAGGTTGCCGAACTTGTCGGTCTTCGCGGCGAAATCGGTCTCGCAGAGCACTTCAACGATCGACGCGGCGGCATCGCTGATGCCGGTCCAGACCTTGCCCTGGTTGGTGGCGCGGCCGGACTTCTTCTCCGCCTTGGCGGCGCCGGACTTGCGCAGATTCTCAATCGCGAGCTCCATGTCGCCGTCCGCGGCGGTCAGCGCCTTCTTGCAATCCATCATACCGGCCCCGGTCTTCTCCCGGAGCTCCTGTACCATCCTGGCAGTAATCATTTTCAAACTCCTTCCATCCATCCGTTGGCTTACTCGGCCTTCTCCGCCGCAGGCTCTTTCGCCTTGACTTCGGCCTTTTCGGCCTTCCCCGGTTTCTCCTCGGCGCTCCTGCGGCGCGGAGCACGGCGCGGCTTCTCCGCCTTCTCCGCCTTCCCGGCGTCGTCGGCCTTCTCCTGCGCGATCTTCTTCGCAGCCTCGGCGGCTTCCCGCTCTTCGATCACCTTCTTCTGATAGATCTCCTTCGCCACCTTGATTGCCTCGACGAAGAGGCCGGTGATGATCTGAACCGACTTGACCGCGTCGTCATTGGCAGCCACCGGATAATCGACCAGCGTCGGGTCGCCGTTGGTATCGACGATCGCCACGATCGGAATCTTCAGCTTGTTCGCTTCGCGGACCGCATTGGCCTCGTTGCAGACGTCGATGACGACGAGCGCGGCGGGCAGACGCTTCATGCCGGCGATGCCGTCGAGGTCGCGGTGCAGCTTTTCGGCACGGCGGGAGAGGCTGGAGAGCTCCTTCTTCTTCATCAACTTCGCGGATTCCGAATTGAGCGTCCGGTCGATTTCGCCCATCCTGGAGATGCTTTTGCAGATGGTCACGTTATTGGTCAGCGTACCGCCGAGCCAGCGCTCCGAGACGCTGAACATGCCGGTCTCATCCGCCAGGCCCTTCACCAGCTCGCGGAGCTGACGCTTGGTGCCGACAAACAGGACGTCGCCGCCATTGGCGACGATGCGCTGCAGGAAGTTGCAGGCAGCCGCAATCTGGTACATGGTTTTGGTGAGGTCGATGATGGAGATCCCGTTCCGCGCGCCGTAGACATAGTCCTTCATGCGGGGATTCCAGCGGCGGGTCTGGTGACCGAAGTGACACCCGGCTTCCAGCAGATCGTTGATGGTGATTTTCGCCATTTTCACGGCTTCCTTTCCTGTTTGCGGCGCTTTTTCCGTTTCAAGTCGCCATTGGTTTGGTGATTCCTCCCGCGCCCCCATCATCGGACGCGGATTGTTTAATATAGTGCAGACATCCGGATTTACAAATTCATTCCAGCGATTTTTTCCAGAATTCGATCTGTTTCGCCACCTGATCGAAGCCGGTTGCTCCGGTGACGTCGCGTTTGGCGACGCTCTTCTCGGGATCGAACAGTTCGAGGAACTCCGGCGTCGCCTCCGGAATCGTCTCGCGCATCTCGACGAGCGTCACCTCGTCAAGCCGTTTCCCATGCTCCCGGCAGTAGCGGACGAACGAACCGACCCGGTGATGGGCGTTGCGGAACGGCACTTTGAGCTCCACCAGCTTCTCCGCGAGGTCGGTCGCCATCAGCGCCGGGTCGGACGCGGCGGCGCGCATCGCCTCCTCGCGGATCTTCATCGTCTCGATCATCGGCGGATAGACCTTGAGGATCATCTTCACCGTGTCGAGCGCGTCGAAGATCGCCACCTTGTCCTCCTGCAGATCGCGGTTGTAGGTAAGCGGCAATCCCTTGCACATGGTGAGCAGTGCGGTGAGGTCGCCGTAGACCCGCGCGGTCTTGCCGCGGGTGAGCTCGCAGACGTCGGGATTCTTCTTCTGCGGCATCAGCGAGGAACCGGTGCAGAAGGCGTCGTCAAGTTCCACGAATCCGAACTCCTGACTGCACCAGAGGATCAGATCCTCGGAGAGACGGCTGGCATGCATCGCGAAGATCGCCAGCGCATTGACCAGCTCGACGGCGAAGTCGCGGTCGGCGACCGCATCCATGCTGTTGCGGGTGACCCGTTCAAAGCCGAGTTTCCGGCAGACCATTTCGCGGTCGATCGGCAGCGTGGTTCCGGCCAGGGCGCCGGAGCCG
>CAZPWP010000183.1:0-2308 GCA_964590295.1 uncultured Victivallis sp. | reverse complement strand
CCGTTCGGCGTCGCGGTCGAGCATTTCGACGTAGGCGAGCATGTGATGGGCAAAGAGCACCACCTGCGCATGCTGCAGATGGGTGAATCCGGGCAGGATGGCGCGGGAATGGGCGGCGGCCTGCCCGACCAGCGCGCGCTGAAAGGCGCGCAGTTCGGAGATCAGCAGATCGATCTCGTCGCGCAGGTAGAGCCGGATGTCCAGCGCGACCTGGTCGTTGCGACTGCGGGCGGAGTGGACCCGCGCCCCTTCGGCGCCGAGCGCATCGATGAGCGCGCTCTCGATGTGCATGTGGATGTCTTCCATCGAAATATCGCAGGTGAAGTCGCCGGATTCGATGCGCCGGCGGATGTTGTCCAGCTCGGCGCGAATCGCCTCCGCGGTCGCTTCGGGAATGATTCCCTGCGCGGCAAGCATCTTCACATGAGCCTTGCTGCCCTCGATATCGTGTTTGTAGAGCCGTTTGTCGAAAGAGATCGACTCGGAATAGCTGGCGACCTCGTTTCGAGTCGCCGCACTGAATCTTCCGCCCCAGAGCGCCATGAAATCACCTCGCGATTTGCTTTTCCCGGAAAATAATCTCCTTAAAATAATCGCTCCGGGGTGGAATTTCAACACCGGCAGAGGTATATTACAAGGATTATGGGGAAAATATCAAACAGACTCAAACCGAACATACCGGCCGCGGATCAGTTGATCTGCCCGCGCTGCGGCGAGTATCTCGCGCCTGCGGATGTGGAGAACTTCGCGGCGTGTCCCTACTGCGACTACGCATTCCAGCGCGACAGCCGCCTGGAGGATTTCGCGCTGCTGCCGGTGATCTCGCGGTGGAAAAACCGGGTCAACACCCAGTTCCCCTCCGCCTAGGGGCGGGGTTCACCGCAACAGACTCCAGTCTCCGATCCGCTCCAGCGCAGAGAGCCGAAACGCGGCCGGCCTGCCGACGTACATATCGTTGAGATGCCCCCGTTCCTCGCAGGGTTTGCGATACCGGGTCCACCGCGTCGCGAACAGTCCTACGCTCTGCACACCGAGCGAGCGGGACGGGCCCAGCGCGTCTGGAAGAATGCTTCGCTCTGCACACCGAACGGGCGGTAATGTCCATGCAGGCGCATCCCCTCTTTCGGTGCGATGCAGAGAATCGCATTGCACCACATCATCCGTGCCCGGATCCGCCAGCGGTCATCCCCGGTCAGCCGCCAGAGCCGGATGAAATCCGGAACCGCGATCGCCCCCCAGGGATCAAGCGCGGGATGCTGTGTGGATACCGCCGTTCCTCCGGACGTATAGTATCCCAGTTTTGCAAAGTCGCTTTCCGTCGAATACAGGGCATCGTAGTGAAACGCCCAGGAAAAGAAATAGTACGCCGCCTTCAACGCGCTTTCCAGATACCGTCCCTCGCCGGTCAGATCCAGCAGTTCAAGGGAGCAGAAAAGAAATGGATAGGCGGTCTCCTTGTCGATGCAGGCGCAATCGATCGCCCCGGCAAGACAGACAAAATTATCCAGATCACGCTTCTGATAGAGATCAAACGCCCGGCGGGCGCACTCCAGATATTTTGCGGCGCCGGTCTCCCGGTATACCTCCAGCAGCGCCATGATCATGAAACCGCCGATCGTGCCGCCGGACGCCTCTTTCCGGCCCTCCACACTCCATTTCAGTCCGAACCCGTCTGTTTCATCGTAATGTTCGAGGAAAAAATCGACAAGCCGCACGGCAAAATCAAGATACTTTCGCCGGGAGATTCCCATGGAGGCGAGCAGACGATACGATCGAACCGCTTCGGCGGCCGCCCAGCCGTAATTGCAGACATCCCCCGGCACATACTGTTTCGTCACGTGCCGGACATAATTGACGGGGAAAAGTCCGGAAGGCAGCTGTGTCTCCATCCAGCCATCCAGACAGGACAGCGCGTCGTTCAGGAAAGAACGGTCGCCGCTTCGCTGAAACTCCCGGATAAAATGACGGGCCTGCTGAAACGACTGACCGGACCAGCCGGCCTCGATGATCTTATCCGGGAAAGCGATGGAGTCGTCTGTCGCCGAGTTGCGCATTGCATTGCGGAACATGCGGCGTCCATGGAAATCGAACATCAGGAAGCGGGAATTCGCCAGCGATGCTTCGTACACCTCCTCCGGAGACAACGCCGGCTCATGCCGGAACAGGAACACCTCCAGCACCCGGTCAAGCAGCGAAGCACAACCGTAATGCGCCCATTTCGGCTCGCCGAAAAAGAGATAGAAGCGACAGCAGAACACCTCGCCGGGATGCAGTGTCAGATATTCATCATATCGTTCCGTCATAACAT
>CAZPWP010000182.1:0-5175 GCA_964590295.1 uncultured Victivallis sp. | reverse complement strand
CTGGAGGGCGTCCGGCCCTCCGGCTCCCGCATCTCCTGCTTCGCTTCGGCAGTCTCCCCCTGCTCCCCCTCGCCATGGGGCCGGCCGGGCGCTTACGATCACCGAATGACGGCGGTTGTTCCGGCATGGCGACAGCCGTCGGAACACTTCAGCAGCAGGAATCGCCGCGGTAGACGAACGCGCCGCCGATCAGGGTGAAGAGGATTCCGGCGGCAGGCGTGTGCGGGTGGAGGAAGTCCGCTCTCCCGTCGATCGTCTCCGGATCGAAGGCGGAAAGATCGGCCGGTTTCCCCGGCGCGATCGTGCCCGCGTCGGCGAGGCGGAAGATTCCGGCGGGCAGGCCGGCCACCTGACGCACCGCCGCTTCGTTCGGGGGCGAGGCGGCGAGCCGGAGCCGCAGGAAGCGCGGCAGCGACCCGAAGGCGCGCGGATGGCTGCGCCCGATCGGGAAATCCGCCGGACGGGCGTTTTCGTCACTGCCGCAGGCGCAGTAATCGAGCGCGAGGATCCGCCGGAGATTCTCCCCGGACATGCCGCGGAATCCGGCGGTGCTCCCCGCCGCGTCGGCGGCGAGCAGCCGGACGGCGACGGCGGCCGGGGGCAGTTTGCGCCGTTCCGCGATCCGGTCGAAGGTTTCGCCGCAGAACTCCGCCATGCCGGGCGCGGCGGTGCTCACCAGCCGGATCGTCGCCCACGAGTCGGCGGGCCGCGCTTCGGCGAGCTCACGCTCCAGCGCTTCGGCCGCCGCCGGGTCGCTGAGACGGCGTTCGATCGTCTCGTCGTCGAGATCCTCCCATCCGCCCGGCAGGATGGTGCTGAGCTGGGTCATCGATTCGGTGTAGGGATAACGGTCGACCGTGAGTTCCATTCCTCCGGCGCGCGCCTCTTCGAACAGCGCGATGGCGCGGTCGAGCTTGTGCCAGTTCGCCCGCCCGGCGGTCTTGAAGTGGCTGATGTGCACCCGCCGCAGCCCGGCGCAACGTGCCAGTTCGATGGTCTCCTCCAGCGATTCGATCAGTTCGCGCCCCTCGCTGCGCAGATGGGTGGTGTAGACGCCATCCTCCCGGGCGAGAAGTTTCATCAGAAACAGCAGTTCGTCGCGGTCGGCGAACTTGCCCGGCACGTAGAGCAGGCCGGTCGAGAGGCCGGGCGCTCCCTGCCGGAGCGCGGTTTCGAGCAGCGCTCCCATGCGGTCGAATTCGCCGCCGGAAAGCTCCCTCTTCTCATAGCCGGCCACGGCGGCGCGCAGCGTGTTGTGGCCGCAGAGGGAGTGCATCCGGAGCCGCACGTTCCGGGTTTTCAGCGCCTTCCGCCAGGAGTCGAGATCTTCCCAGTCGAGTTCGACGCCGTAGTTGCGGTAGAGCGCCGCGAGGTGGCCGCGGTTCTCCCCGGTGAGCGGAAAGGCGGAAAGACCGCAGTTGCCGACGATCTCGCAGGTCACCCCCTGCGAGACCCGCCCGAACCCCTCCGGCGAGGCGAGAATCGAGAGGTCGGAGTGGCCGTGCGCGTCGAGGAAGCCCGGCGCGAGAATTCTCCCGCCGAGATCGTGGTGCTCCTCCGCCGCGGCGGAGCCGACGATCTCCGGTTCGACCGCCTGAACGAGGCCGTCCCGGACCAGCACCGCCGCGCGGCGCAGCGGCGCACCGGTGCCGTCCGCCAGCCAGAGATTGCGGAAAAGTTTACTTGAGCAGCTCATAGACCCGGAAGAACTCCGATCCGCTCCACGCCTGCGCCGGACACCCCCCCTGACGATGCGGAGCGTCGCCGTCGGCGACCTCGGGCAGCTCCCCGGGGACACCGCTTTCGAAATATCCGGTCGCGGAGAGCAGCAGCGCCAGCGCCCGTTTCCGCACCCGCCGTCCGCCGGTCAGCGCGAGCGCTTCGCAATAGGCAGGGAAGGGCCAGCACCAGACTGTGCCGTTGTGGTAGGCCACCTTGCGCTCGGTGTCCTCCGGCCCGCAGTAGCGCCCGCGGTAGGGGCGGGCCGGATCGTTGAGCAGCCGTCCGTCGCGCTCGACCGGCAGCAGATAGCGCACCGGCCGGTCGGCGAGACTGCGGATGCCGCCCGGGACCAGCAGCTCCTCGCAGGCGGCGAGGATCCTCCGCTGCTTCCCCCGGTCGGCGACCGCGCCGAGCGTAACCGCGAAGAGCTGGTTCGGCCGGATATGGTCGTCGGGCGCCGCTTCGGCGGCGGGCACGCCGGGACGCGCATGGAGGCAGTCCGAACAGTTCCCCGTCTCCGTGCGGAAGAAGAGGGTCTCCACGCTCCGGCGGACCTGCTCCGCCCGGCTGTGGAATTCCGGCTCCTCACGCCCCAGAAACTCCAGCGCGGCGTACCAGAGCGCCTGGATTTCGATCGGATACCCTTCGCGCGGGGTTCCGGCGGGGAAGTTCGTATCCATCCAGGTGAAGTGGGAGGGGCTGAAGATGAGTCCGCTTTCGCGGTCCATCCGGATGCCGTTCGGCGTGCCGTTCTCATAGTGGCGGGCGATCGAACGGAGCACCTCCCGGAGCGTCCGCCCGCCGCAGTCGGCGTCGAGCAGCGCGGCGGAACCGGAGGCGTCGACGAAATCCCTTGCGGCGACGATGAGGTGGAGCGGCGCGTCGCTGGTGTCGCGGTTGGCGTCGTCGAGTCCGCGGATCATGTTCGGAATGGTTCCGTTCCGTTCGCAGCAGGCGAACTGGCGGATGATCGCTTCACACTCGGCGCGGAATCCCCCGGCGACGAGGCCGCGCAGCGCGATCAGCGTGTCGCGCCCCCAGTCGAGGAACCACGGATACCCCGCGATCACGGTGCTGAATTCGTCGCGCTTGACCACGAACCGGCGCATGGCCGGTTCGAAGAGCTGCCGCGGAGAGACCGCATCGGGCAGCGCGCCCGTCTCCGGCCAGGTGCAGAGGGTTCCCTCCGGCGTTCCGGCGGGGACCACCTCGGCGAAGAGCCGGGCGTCCTCTCCGCCCCGGAGCGGAATTTCGAGATAGCCGGGACTGAAGAGGTCGGTCTTGTCCTCCAGCCCGTAGTAACGTTCGGCGGGGAGGTCGACGAGGTAGTACCACTCCGGCTCCGCGTGGAATGTGCCGCCCTCCATGCGGAGTCGGAGCAGCCGCTCCGCCGGGGCGAAATCGAAACCGTTCTCCAGCGCCCGGACCGCCGCCGGGAAGCGGTGTTCCGGCCCGGTGAACGCCTTGGTCACCTGATGGTTGATCCGGTCTTCAAGGTCGGGCCGCAGGATGATCGTCACCGGGGTGACGTCGTCGAGTTCCCCGGGGCGTCCGCCGGCGTTGGGGCGGCGGAACCGGAACTCCGCCGCGTCGCGGTCGAGCGCCATCGCAAATTCGATTTCCAGTTCGGCCTGGCACCCCTGTCCGGCGGGGAGGCGGAAGCGCCAGCGCGCCCGGTTGTCCGGCCCGGCATGGAAGCTGGTCAGCGAATCGAGGTCGATCGCCTGCGAATAGCCGTTGATCGCCAGCCACGCCCGGCAGCGGGTGAACATCACGTGGCGGTCGACCGGATAGGAGGCGTTGACGTTGGCCGCGAGAATCGCCTCATACTTGCTGCGGAGTTTCCCCCAGTCGGCGGAGAAGAGGCTGACGCCGCCGAGGCGGTTCGTCCCGAAGGCGTAACTCGCGCCGAGTTCATTTTCGCCCCGCCCGTGGGAGAGGCGAAGCCGGACCTTCCGCGGATCGGGGAGTTGAAGCAGTTCCCCGCCGGTCCGGCGGATCGTGCCGTCGGCGTCGAAACAGACCATGTTCAGCTCCAGCAGCCGCGCTCTCTCTCCGCCGTTCTCCGGCAGCGGCAGCAGAACGATCTCCCGGCCGTCCGCCGCCCGGAGGCTGGTTCCGAAGGCGATGGTGCGATTCTCGAAACGGATCTCCAGCCGAAAGCGGCCGGTACTCTCCGCCAGCAGCACATCGCCCGGCGGCAGCATCACCCGGCGGCGCGGATCGAACGCCTCGCGCCAGTGGGTGAGCGGGGCCGGATCCACCCCGGCGGCCGCGGCGGCGAATCGTTCCGGATCGGCCAGCATCGCTTCGCCGGGGGAGGGGGCCGCTCCGGCGGTGAGTCCGCCGAGCTTGATGAGGATCCGGCGTGCCGTCGCGTCGGCGCGCTGGCGGCGGACCCGTTCCGGCTCGCGGTTGGCGGGCAGCGCCGGAATCCGGTAGTCGTCCCAGGCGATGCAGAGCGCTTCCCCCGGCGCGAGCGACACGGAGAGCTCCCCGAACCCCCGATGGAAGGTCACCGTGCGGCCGGAGAGAAGATCCCGCCCGCTTCCCGCCGGACAGCGTTCCGCCGGCCAGTGCACCGCCGACGGATGGTCGCAATCGAGATTGAAGAGCGCCAGCAGCGTCTCTCCCGTCGCCGCCCGGCGGCAGGCCGCCAGCACATTGCCCGGGCCGGTCTGAACCAGTTCGATCCGGGTTCCCGGCAGGAACGCGGGATGGTCGGCGAGCAGCGAGTTGTAGCGGCGGATGGTTTCGACCAGGTTCGGTTCCGCGCCCCAGTTGAGACCGCCGTTGCCGTGGACGTCGATCTTCTCCTTCGCGAAGAACTCCGCGCCGTTGGCGAAGCCGAACGCGCCGTTTTCCGCCAGCAGCGCCGCGACGGCGAAGCGGAGTTTCGCATAGGTCCGCGAGGTCGCCGCCAGCCGGTTGTTGTCGTGGGTCTCCGCGAAGTTGACCAGCGTTCCGAAGCTTTTGCAGCAGCGGTCCATCTCGGGGAAGTAGCTCGAAATCTGGTCGCGGGTGTAGTTCTGAAAGAGCTCCGAATAGCCCCAGTTCAGCCCGGAGCTGCCGAGCAGGCGCTCCTGCAGCTTGAGCGGTCCGCCCAGCCCTTCGAGCAGGAACACCGTGTCGGGATACTCCTCGCGCACCCGGGCGACGATGTAGTCCCATGCCGCCTCGGGCAGCATGTAGCCGGCGTCGCAGCGGAAGCCGTCCACGCCGCGGCGGCACCAGAAGAGGAACACCTTCGCCATCAGTTGCCGCACCTTCGGGTCGCGGTAGTCGAGCTTGCAGAGGTCCGCCCAGACCACCCCCCAGGCGCCGGGACTTTCAAAGGTTCCGTCGGCGGAGCGTACGAAGTACTCCGGGTGTTCTCCCTGCAGCTTCGAAGCCCAGCCGGTGTGGTTGACCGGAATATCCATGAAGATCCGCCCGTCGCGGGCATGGACGGCG
>CAZPWP010000181.1:0-5214 GCA_964590295.1 uncultured Victivallis sp. | reverse complement strand
CCGTTCCGGGGGGAGGAAAGGGTGTCGGAGCCGGCCGGTTTGAGCGTGGTTCCGTCGAGCACGGCAGTGACTTTGCCGTCGGAAAAACCAACCTCCAGAGTCAGCCAGTGATCTCGCGACGGAGTGCCGAGCAGAAATTCGACGTTCTGTTTGCCGTTGGCGACTTTGAGCTGACTGACCGCGTTCTGTGTCAGAATCCAGATGGAAAATCCGCCTTTCCGCAGAAGCGTGGTGACGGCCTCTTTTTCCGTGAGTCGGAATTGGAAGCGGGCGCCGCGCGGTGCGGTTTTCATCCGGCCGAGCAGGAGAGAGACCGGATCGGCGTCGGACCAGACGCCCCAGCGCCCCGGTTCCGGCCCGGCGGTGCGGATCAGCGTCGGGTGATAGAACACCTTGCGGGCGAAGGGGGAGAGTTTCTCCAGATCCACCGCGGTTCCCGGCCCGGCGACAATCCGGAACTCACTGCCGACGGGGACCGCCCCGAGATCGACCGAGGCGTCCGGTTCTTCGAAGACGAGGATTCCCCTGCCGCGGGCGATGCTGTCATTTGCAAGCTGGAGTTTTTCGTTTACCCCGGCCTGTTTCAGGGAATCGGCCCGGATGCCACCGTCCCCGGCAATGATGCCGAGATGCGGATTTTTCGCGTCGTTCCCCACCTCCAGATTGGCGTAGAATTCGAAGAGGCTGCCGCGCCACTCCGATAGCTTATGCATCCGGTCGACCGCGAAGATATTGTTGAAATAGCGGAAATTGACGAAGTCCCGTGCACCGCGGCCAAGAAGCGGCTGCGGCGTGGTGAAAAGATACCCGAAGGGCCAGATCAGCGTGTTGTTGAAGACCAGAAATCCCGGGTCGGGCGCCATGACAAACCGTTTGGAGACCCGTGCCGCAATCTGGGCGTTGTCGAGACCACCCATTGCCTTGTGTTTCCAGTTGCGTCCGGATACGCCGATTTTGAAGACGCCTGGACGGAATTTTTCCGGATTCAGGCCGTCCGCCAAGCTTTTGAATTCCGGCGTGCAGGTTACGATGTTGCGGTAGATGTAGATCGGCCCCGGCCACGGCCTGCCGTCGAGCGGCTGCCAGGAGAGCGGTTCGAAAATATCTTCAAAATAGTTGTTGAAAATCCGCATGTCGCTCGCGTGGTTCTCGGTTTCGACCGCGTTGTCGACGATCCGGCGGAAGAGATTGCCGTATACCTGAAAGTGTTTCGCCCAGTCGACGCACCAGCAGGACATCCCCTCGAAACAGTTTTCGACCACGTTGTTGCGAACGTGCCAGTTTTTTGCAACTCCGCCGACGATGCCGGTTTCGTAATTTTTCATCTTCGCCCTGTCGGCGTTTACTCCTTTGCGGGCCCAGAAATAGAAGAAATGTTTTTTCTGAATGCCGGTCTTGCCCCATTTGGCAATGGTGTCGAGCACATCATCGTAGGCGGAGGCCTGATCGTAGCGGCAGTTCTCGACGAAAACCGCGTCCGCTCCGCCGAATCCCCAGACACCGGCGCGGCATCCCTTGAAGAAGCTGTCGCGCACCACGACATTGCTGCCGCCGGTGACCACGCCCGCCGAACCGGGTGTCTCAAAGGTGAAGCCGGAGAGAATCACATGAACCGGTTTCCGGAGGGAAATGAAAAAATTCGCATCCTGTTTTCGGTGGATGTGCTGGCCGTTGAAGCCCGGTGCGAACGGCGGCGAAACCGCAATCACGTGATCGTTCGGGTCGGTTGAGCCGTAGCGGCCGGAGGGATGAAGCCGCACGTACAGCTTTTTTGACAGTTCATCGAAATAGCAGCTGTTTTCCGGTGCGGCATACCCGTTTTTGATTTGAAAGGTTTTCAGCCCTTCCATCGTGGTGTAGGGGTAGAGGTCGATGTTGGAACAGAGCACCCGTGACGGGGCGCGACCGCAGGGGGCGCTGTAGATGCCGAGTACCTTGTCTTCCAGCTGAAACTTCACCTTTTTCTCCCGGATCGTCCGCTCGGCGGCGGTCAGAATCACACTGCCGGGTTTGCCGTCGGCCAGAAAGGTGACCGGCTGCGCCGCTGTGCCGCCGCGTGTCAGTTCCACCGTCTCGAAATAGATGCCGGGGGCGATGCGGACCGTGTCGCCGGGATTGACCAGGTCGGCGGCACGCTGAATGGTCCGCAGGGGCTTCTCCTTTGACAGGCCGTCGTTTCGATCGTCACCGGAGGACCCGTTCACATACCGGGTCGCCGGGGGGTGGGTATGTTCCGCAGAGGAGCCGTTGTCGGTCAGGCCGAGTTCTTCGTCGGAAAGCGCCTCCTTCCAGACGGTGATGCCGCCGATCCGGGTGCCCGCGGGGGCGAGCATGGAGCAGTTTTTGCTGTTGTTCCGGCGACCGCCGATGGCGAGAAGTCCGTCACCCGCGGCTGGAGTGATCGCCTCCACGCCGGGACATTCGACTTCGCCGAGATAGAGCACTCCCCCGGTTGCGCGGTCGCGTACTGCCAGCGTCAGCGTCTCGCCGGGGGAGAAGCGCAGGATGCATTCATACCACTGCCCCGGTTTGAACTCCGGAGCGTTTTTTCCAAAGACGGTCCGGATGGAGTCGCGATTCCCGGCGGAGACCTGTCCGGCGGGTTTATTGCCGTCGAGACTATACGGATTTTTCGAGGCGAACCCCATCTCGTAACCGCGCCGCCCGTCCTCGGCGCGGTGGCGGGAGATGATTGCGCCGACCGGCTGCTCCGGATAGCGGACCACAACCCGCACCGTCAGGGCGCCGCCGTGGCGGAATGAAATCGCCGGCATGCTTTTGCCGTCAAGTTGGATCACTTGTTTTTTCAACTGGTCATCCTGCACCGTCGGCAGCGGGCGTTTCGCGATGGAACCATCCGCCAGAAACTGCCGGAATCGGGAATCGGCCGCGGAGCCCGGTTCCTGCCAGTCGAAATCGGGCGGCGTCATGGCGTCTGCATGGAAGAGCGCGGCGGCAAACAACAGAGAAATAAGCTGTATTTTCATAGGAGGATCCTCTTTTTCCTACCAGTTGTTCGCATCGTGCCAGAAGGGATACGGCAGATTTTTGGCTGCGGTGCTGCCGGACATGATGGAGAGCAGTTCCGCGTGGCTCAGCCAGTCGACATGTCCGTCGACGAATGCGACGTTGGCGCCGTTGTTGTGCCTCCGGGGAATGTAATCGCCGTTGCTCATATTAAGCGCCCGGAGTGTATTAATGAATCCATTGGTGATGCTGGTACAGGAACTTTCGGTGATCAACATGCGCTGTGATGGTTTTTTCACCCGGGAGATTTTGCCGAAGCGGGCATTGGCGCCGTAAGTGTTTATATCATAATTCAGATAGTTGTTCAGAGAGTAGCTGGCGTTAGGCATATCATCATCATTGGGGGCGGTTATGCCGGTACCATCACGCCGCCCCGAGGGACAGCGGGCGATGCCGGTGACGTCGGTGGTGTAAAGGTCGCCGGCATTGACGGTTTCTCCGCCGTTGATATAGGGGATCAGCGTATGGCGGTCGCGGGGCACATAGATCGGGCCGAAAAAGTAGCGGCCGGCGTAGTATATGTCATCTTGTCCGGACTGTATTCTTCCCCAGCCATCGAAAGTGCTGGAGTAAAATGACATCGCCAGGTTCAGCTGTTTCAGATTCGAGGTGCAGCTGATGGCATGTGCCCGGGTTCGCGCCTTGTTCAATGCCGGCAGAAGCATCGCCGCCAGAATTGCGATGATCGCGATCACTACGAGGAGTTCGATAAGAGTAAAATTTCGCCGTTCTCTCATGATCTTGTTTCCTTTTTAGACTCTATGCGGTTGGATGATGAGATGACTTTTTGAAGTCGTCGGGAAAAAGCCGGCGGGACAAGTATGTATTTTCACTTTCCCACCTCGCGAAGTGTTGGCGGAAAGCCGGGTACGGGGGAATCGTGTGCTCTAAAGGACTCGGCGGGTTCGGAGAGGCGGATCCGTCGCCCGGCGGTGCGATGATAATCCGCTGCGGTGGACTCCCCGATCCACAGCACCTCTTCCGGCGAAAGGTCCTCCAGCTCGAAACGGTAGTAGAGGCGTTCCGGAGCGGGCTGAATACCGAGGTAGTGTTCGAAAATCTTACTGACCAGCGGCATCAGGTCCGGGGTGTTCACTATCGTGATCGACGGGGTGTTGACGCGGGCCTGTTCCGGGCTGCCGAAGGAGGCGACGGCGATATCTTCCGGGACTCGAATTCCGTGATCGGTGAGTGCGCGGATGACGCCGCGTGCCGCTTCGACCGAGGTGCAGAAGAGGGCGTCGGCTCCGTCGAGCTTCCCTGTCCGCACCAGCTGACCGGCGTAATGGAGTGCATGAAAAAGCGATGGTTCCGGCGGTGTAACCCGGTCATCCCAGACCATGCCGGTGCAGCCGTACTGCTTCAGAGCCTGTTCCCACGGGATCTGGCGCGGAGAAGGATGGGTGAGACTCGGTTCCACTGTAAAAAAGTCGATCCGGCGGCAGCCGCGCCGGTGAAGAAACTCCACCAGATGGCCGATCGCCTCGATGTTGATACCGTCGAAGCAGCGGATGCCGTAATTTGTCAGATCGGTGAAGAGCGAGACCATCCGGTCGCTGCGGCGGCGGAGTTTCTCCAGCTGCAGCGGGTGGAGCGTGCTGATGCAGAAGAAGATCACGTCGAAATTCTGATCGAGCGTTTCATAAACGACCGTATCGTCGCTGTAATGAAAGGGGACATCCTGATAACTGCAGCCGTATTTGCGTGCAGCGCCGGAGATGGCGTTGCGCCATTTGTCGGCGAGAGAGATGGCGCTGTGGTGGAGGTAGGCGATCCGCAGTTTCGGGGATTCTCCCGGGGCGCCGGGTACCTCCAGCCGTCCGTTGGCCGCCCGGATCACGGCGCCGTCATCGATCAGTTTCTGCATCGCCTGCCGGGTGGTCATGTAGCTGATTCCGAACTCCTGCATCAGCTTTGGAGCCCCGGGCAGCGCGCCGGAAAGGTAATCTCCATGCGCGATCCGCCGCTGCAGCACCTCGGCGATCTGTACATATTTCGGGGTTTCCATCATTCAATATTCCATATTTACAGTTTTATATCTAGATTGTTTTCTGTTTATATTATAGCAGAAACTCGCGGGGATGTCAAGAGACAGTCGAAAAAAATATGGGTCTTCACGGGAATTTGCGGGGAAATCAGAGCGAGATCGATCCGAACCCGCCGTCAGTCAAGCGGCAATCCGGCATA
>CAZPWP010000180.1:0-5243 GCA_964590295.1 uncultured Victivallis sp. | reverse complement strand
CAAAATTTGGGACATTATCCAAAATTTGGGACATTATCAAAAAGTTCCATACGTCTCACCGGCAGCCGCGCCACCATGGCGGAACCGGCTGAAGTGACATTTTTGCTGTTTCATGCCGCAATTCTCCATTGTCAGTCCACACCTTACCCGACACGAGGACATCCCGCCCCATCGACACTCTCCCAGAGGAGTTCCGGCGGAGAAAACAATCCGTAAGCGGTCAGATTCCGGTACTCCGGATGGGCGTACTCCCGGAACTCATTCGCTCCGAAGCGCAGCGGATGCGGCTCCGACAGGAAGAACGGGCCGAGCGCGTTGCGCCGGGAGCCGATCACTTCGATCTCAAGCATGTTCCTGCCGCAGACCGGCCGACCGAGTTCCAGCTCCCACGGCTCCCAGGCGAGAATACCCGCCTCTTCGCCGTTGAACCGGACCCGCAGCGCAGTCGAGCCCTGCCGTCCCAGCCGCAGACGCAGACGGCCGGGCGATTGTTCCACCCAGTCGAATGTGGTCCGGTAGAGTATGTTTCCGGCGTAGTTCGGGAATCCCTGCTCGCACCAGTTACCCAGCCGGAGGGTGTGGCGGAGCCTCTGAAGCGTTTCGTTTTCCACGCAGAACTCGCCCAGCAGATAGAGCGCTTCCAGACCGGCGCCGTCACTGCGGTACTCCTGCGAGAGGAGAAGCCGATTGCCGCCGATCCGCAGCGCCCCGACAGGAACCGGGATCCGCCGAATCGCGTCATCGATCCAGAACCCCGCCTCCCTCCGGCTCTCCAGCGGAATTCCGTTCAGTTCAATCCGCCACTCCTCCGGCTGTTCGAGCGCAAGAAACAGTGCCCCTTCCGGCAGTGCGGCGACGTCGAAACGGTACTCCAGTTCGAGCGGAGCATGGAAAACGGTCTCTGCCTTGCGCGCCCACGGCTGCACCATCCGCCCGCCCCGCACAGGAACGCCGAGCGCACGGCGGACTTCGTCGTCGATCCGCAGAATGAAATCCTGTTCATGCCGCCTCCCCGCCCCCAGTTTCCAAGCGGCCCGATCAAGCACCAGCACATTCGGTTCATCGCGCTGAATCTTCCACTCCGGCGGAGAGAGTTCCATCCGGAAATCCGGTCGGAACGCTCCCGGCGTCTCCGCGCCAGGAATCTTGCAATCCGAAAGGCGGAAGATCCGGCTCTGCAGCGCATGAAAGGAGGTCGTCCACCGGTATCCGCCGGGAATCTTCTCCACCGGACGGCGCAGAATCTTCCCGCTCTCCGGCACCAGTTCATAGAGGGAACCGCTCCGTGAGGTGCGGAGTTCCACCGCGACGAACGGCAGTTCCCGCCGCCGCTCCGCACAGCGGATGCGGTGTTCGTCGGGAACTTCCGCTTCGAATCCGGGATTGCAGAGAAAGAGGTCCAGCCCCTCCTCCGACTCCCGCAGCTGATGAAGCATTCCAGGGAGGGGGGTCCCGTCCTCCGCGCTAAGACGTATCCGCCGAACCAGCGGAGCCGCTTCTTCAATGTCCTGCGGCAGCTCCCGCCAGAACGCCCGCGCCGCCGGATCGGGAATTCCATCCACCCGGACGGGCGCCTCTCCAACGGCGCAGACCATTCCGCCGTTCTCGCGGAACCGGCGCAGCAGCGCCAGCGTGGTGCCGCGAATCGTCTCCATCTCCGGCAGCAGCACCGCACGGTAGACGCCGGAACCGAGCTTCAGGACAGCGCCCGGTTCGACGCTGCCGAACTGCGCCAGATGCTCCTCATCACCGTAGTCGAAATCGAGCGCATAATCGAAGAGACGGTTGCGTAGACGGACCAGTTTCCGGTCGAACTCCTGCGCCGCGGCGAGATCGCGGTTCAGCAGAATCCACGCCGATTCGACCGGATGGACCACCAGCAGATCGCGCACCTCGCGCCCCCGGCTGAGCACGACACCGAGCCGGGCGAAATAGTCCTCGAGAAACTTCAGCACGCCGCAGAAACTGGAGTGGGAGGAAAACGAAGCCGGATAATCCCGCTTCGCCTCCCCCGCCATCGTGTAGAAGGCAAGATGCAGACAGCGGCGGTTGACACCGAGCGCATACTGCCAGTCCCCCATCGCCTTGTAGCCGGCGAAACTCATGTCCCAGCCGGTACAGCCGTAGGCCTCGCTGATTCGGAGCGGCCGGTCGAACTGACGCGCTGCGCTGGCGAGCTGCTTGCAGGCATCGTAGAGCTGCCCGTACTCGGTCAGCTGGTCGATGCCCGGAATCTGCATGTACGGGTAGTGGCGCATCGAGGCTCCGACACAGCGGGTCTGGGTGGAAGGCGTATCCTCCCAGAGCAGGTGACCGGTGAGCGCGATTCCGTTTTTCTCACACCACGTGCCGACCTGTTTTGTGAAGGAGTTCACAAACAGCTCCGTCAGCAGCTGCCAGTAGTGGTAACGCGCCGGAGAAGCGCCCCGCTCCGGACAGTCGTAGAAGAGTTCGGGCAGATGTTCGGCAGGATCGTATCCGAAACGCTCCCGGAAGAGTTCCGGCAGACGAAACGTCCACGGCGCATCCGCGGCACCGGGCCAGGGGAGCGGCACCAGATTGACGTAGCGCCAGTAGTGCGGTTCGTCGGTGAAGATCGTCGGAACGGCAGCACCGAACTCCCCGTCGAGCTCCTTCCGGTACCGTTCATAGGTCACCTCGATGAACCGCTTCACCGCCTCGGGATTGAGCACATCCAGATAGGTGTATCCGTTGAACCAGGGGCTGCACGGCTCCTCTTCGGCGAAGATTTCGAACCGGGTTTCGTCCGGTTCCGGATCGCCGCGGTGGAGATTGCGGGCGACGGCTCCGTCGAGCCGCGCGCTCCAGAAACCGAAACTTACCGGATGCGCCGGGCCGGAGTGAGCGTGCAGGTAGAGGATCCACGCCCGACAGGCCGGATCGCATGTCACCAGCCCGCCCGCGGCTCCGGAGGCCCAGCGGTCCTCGTCGTAGAGGCAGGGAATCAAGCCTGCCCTCCCGGCTTCGTCCACGGAGGCGCGGACGCTGTCGAACCACTCTTTCCCCAGATACGGAGTCTCCAATCCGACCCGGGAGTGCATGAAGAAGCCGCCCAGCCCCATCGCTTTGAACTCACGGATCTGCCGCCGGAGTTTCTCCGGCTCGAGCCGACCGTTCCAGCTCCAGAAGGGCATGCCCCGGTACTCTGTGCCAGGCGAGGAAAAGATTTTTTCAAACGACAGCGGCATCATCCGTCTCCTTTTTTTATAAATATAGTGGGAAAATAGAAAAAAAACTTGACTTTTCTTTCAAAAGATAGTACAATTCTATCAAACCGTCGAAAAGGAGAAAACCGATGGAAGAAACTCCAGCCATTCAGTCTCTGCGGGGAGACAAGCTCTGGGAAGGGGGCTTCCCTCTGCGGGTGGTGCGGTATGACCACCGCCGGAACCGCCGGATGCACCAGCACGATTTTTTCGAACTGGTGCTGGTGACTTCAGGTCATGCCCGCCACGTGACGCCAGACGGCAGCTGCGAAATTTCGGAGCACGATGTCTTTCTGATCCGCCCCGGCACGGCGCACGCTTACGAAGCGGTCTCCGACTTCTCGCTGGTGAATCTCATCTACGCGCCGAACTTGCTGCCGCTCTGCGACCTGGCGAAGTCGCCGGGTTATCAGGCGCTCTTCGTGCTGGAGCCGGAACAGTGGCTCCCAGGGGGCGAATTCCGCCATCTGCGGCTCGACCGCGAAACGCTCCGTCGCGCCGAAGCCGAGGTGGACCGCCTCGATGCCACGCTGGCGGAAAACAGACCCGGCCGCCAGTTCCGGGCGCTGGCCATCTTCATGGGGATCGTCAGCATGCTCGCGGACTACTTCACCGACCTCGCCGTGCCGTCGGAACAGCAGGAGCTCTTCCGGCTCGGTCAGGTGCTCAGTTATCTGGAGAAAAATTTCAGCGCCCCGCTGACGCTTCCTGAGATTGCCCGGCACGCGGCGGTCTCCGAAGTCACCCTCTACCGGCTCTTCCGCAAAGGAACCGGAAACTCCCCGATCAACTGCCTCAACCGGATCCGGATCCGTCACGCCCGGGCGCTGCTCTTGAATACCCGGCTGCCGGTTTCGGAGATCGCCGCCGCAACCGGATTCGCCGACAGCAACTACTTCTCGCGCTGTTTCCGCAAATTCACCGGCCTCCCGCCACGGGAGTTCCGCAGACAACCGTCTTCGAAGCCGTAAGCCACTCCGGCAAAACCGTTCAGCAGCAGAACGCCCGGTTTACCCGCTCCCGGAGTTCGAGCAGCCACTGCGCCGAACGGGGATAGCGGTGGAAGGTGAGCGGCCGGTCGAGCCCCTCGTGAATCAACGCCTCCACCGCCGGGCGCCCGATCTTCTCCAGATAGAGCAGCACGCTGAACACCCGGAAGCGGGCGGAAGGCATGCCGAATTGCCGGTTGGAGAGCCCATCCTGATAGTTTCCGCAATAGTAAACCCACCGCTCCGGCAGCTCCAGATCCCAGAACTTTTCGACTACGCTGATACATGGCACCGGCGAAAAATTCCCTCCCCCCGGACGGCAGTATTCCGGAGACGACAGGGCATCCATCACCCGGAACCCCGGCAGCAGCGGGTCGGGAAAGAGCCCGGGGTCGCTAGTCAAAATGAACGGATCATCCGGCATCGCCGGCAGCAGACTCGGTACCGACTCCACGTGCCGGATCGTGAACACCGGACCGCCGTCCGGTCCGCTCAGCGTACAATCGACCAGGCAGCGCTCCTCGCGCCGGCAGGCGATCTGAAAACGCCTCTTCTGCAGTTTGTGAAAAACTCGCCTCAAATGACGATTTTGACATTGTTGGCCGGCAGATGGAAAATCTTGAGGCGCATAGATTCAAGATCTCTGTATCCATACGCCTGGCGAAGCATAGTCCGCACTTTGTTATTGAACCCCTCCATGGCGGCATTGGTTGCATTGCCGAAACGTCAGAATCCCGGAATTCCATCCCAGTGTTGCAATATGGTCTTTGCCATTTTGTGCAGTTGATCGGATTGGATTTTCTGTGCGGCCTTTCCCCATCGAAGCAATGCGTCTTCTGTCTGAGAAACGTTTTGAGCGACAGAGTAAATAGTTGATTATGCAAAAGCCGGATGCGAGAAGGCAAAACCTTTTGAGAGAAGGTTCTTTCCTTCCGGCGCTCTTCCTTTTTCAAACCTGTTTGAGCAGCATGGCAACTGGATCCATGCGAGCTTGAAAAATCGGTACAAAAACAGGGCGAATGCCCGC
>CAZPWP010000179.1:0-5269 GCA_964590295.1 uncultured Victivallis sp. | reverse complement strand
GTAGGCGCGCTCCCCCCCCGTACGCACTTACATAGGACTCCCTTCGCCCCGAAATGCCCGCCTTGTCAAGTCTCATCTGTTTTTTTTTGACAATTATCATTCGCACACGACGAAAAGTGTGCTATATTACCAAGTGAGAACAGTGAGGAGGAACAGATGAATCCAACCGCCGACATCGGAGTGATCGCTCTGGCCGTCATGGGGGAAAATCTCGCACTCAATTTTGCGGGCCGCAACTTCACCACCGCAACGGTCGACACCTTCATGACGGAACACGCCGCCGGGAAGCCCCTGATCGGCTGTCGCTCGATCGAAGAGTTTGCCGCCGCGCGAATTCGCCGGGCAACCTCATCCAGGCGCCGCGCGACTTCTTCGGCGCGCACACCTTTGAACGAAAAGCCCCCCGCGGGGCAAATTCTTCCACCACGAATGGAATCAACCGGGAGCTGAATCATGAAATCGACGCTGTTATCCGCCCTCTTGTTCTCCGCGATGCTGGCTTTCCTCACCGGCTGCGCCACAACGGAACCGGAGATCGAATCCTCCGCCGACATCACCATCACCGAACTGGAGAAGAAGATGCGCCGCGCCATGGACCCCGACGGACGTTACGCGAAGGCGAAGACCTTCATTCAGCGGCAGATCGTCTCGACCGAACGCTTTCTCGACGATCCCGAGGAGCAGGTCGCCGAAGTGAAGTTCGAACGGCCCGACAACTTCCGGATCACCACGCTGGACGACAACGTCCCCGTCTCCGGGCTGATCGTCAGCGACAAAAAAGGATGGATGGTCGATTTTTCCGGCAAACGGATTGTTGAGCTTACTCCGCAACAGCTCGATCAGCTCAAGGTGCTTTCCGGCACCGCCAATCCGGATAATTCGCTCACCCGCGCCCTCCGCGACATCCGCATCACCAACTGCCGGATCGGCGAAAAGGAGTACTACAAGATCTCCGGACAGGCCCGCAACGCCGGAACTCCGGTCGATATTTACATCGACCGGAACGACTTCCTCATCCGGCGGATCAAGGCAGACTTCCGGATCGGCTCGCAGTCGGTCCGCTACGACTCGACCATTCAACGCTACTCCCTCTACGATGGAGTGATGATTCCGGCGGAAACCACCGTCATCCAGAACGGTCAGAAGCAGACTACGCGGGTGATCTACTACAAGCTCGACGCGGTGATTCCGGTGTCGGACTTCCGCCCGCCGGTATTCTAGAAGCTGCCCGGCCTGCCGTTCCTCTCCGAGAGAACGGCGTTTCCATTTTCTACCGGTGGATGTCGACCACCTTGCCGTCAAAAAGATCGACAATCTCGTGGACGAGCGGATCCTTGAGCGCCTCCTCCAGCGCCTGCGGCTGATCGTTGGCGATGCTGTGCCGCAGCTTCCGGCCGGCGGGCACAGTCCGTAAAGGAGCGCCCTCCGGCAACGCCGCAGCCAGCAGATCCGTCGGATTTCCCCCCGGGACGCCATCGACAGAACCTTCCGCTGCGCCCGTTTCCGATTCGCCAAGCTCCGGCCAGACCGATTTCGGCGTCTCATCCTCGGCGGCGGGAACACTCTCCGGCTCCGGAGAGGCAGAGATACTTGCGACCACCTCCTCTTCTGGGGCAGTCTCCGGCAACGGTTCCGGTTCGGGAGTCGGCGGCACCGTTTCGACCGGGGCCGGGACAGCCTCCGGTTCGGTGGATATCGGCTTTTCCACCTGCAACTTCGCCTCGACAGCTTCCGGCTCCGGCGTGGAACGCAGCGGTTCGATTTCGACCGGCGCGACGGCAGCCGGACCGGCCGGAAGCTGATCGAGGAATTTGAGTTCCCCGGCGGTCCGGAGCTGATTCAGCCGGGCCAGCAGGTCGTCAATCCGCACCGAGTGTGCCTCGCGCATCGCCTTGAGCAGAATCGTCTCCAGGTAGACCTGCTTGTTCAGCGCGTCGTGCAGAATGCGCCCCACCGGAGCGATTGTTTCAAGCAGAATCTGAACGGTGTCGGGCTTGACCAGCGAACCTAGCCGACGGAACCGTTCGATCGCCTCCGAACTCTCATCGAGCAGCTCGCCCGGGTCACGCAGAATCGTACAGAGCTGCACCGCCCGCACCGCGCTTAAAAGGTCGTCGAAAAGCGTCTCCAGATTCTTCCCTTTCTTCGACAGCCGGGCGATGATGGAGACCACCTCGCCGGGTTGGTTGCGGAGCATCGCCAGCAGCAGCGCGTCGAGATCGGCGCGATCGGTCAGCCCGAAGAGCGACAACACCTGCTCGCCAGTGATGGTTGACCCATCCCCCTGCGAAAAGAAGGCGATCATCTGATCGAGCAGCGACTGCGCATCGCGCATTCCGCCCTCGGCGGCCCGGGCGATGGCATTGATCGCACCGTCGTTGATCCCCACCTTTTCGGTCTCGCAGATGAGCTTCAGCCGCTCGGCGATCAGCCGGGTCGGAATCGGCAGCAGGTCAAATCGCTGGCAGCGGGAGATGATCGTCGGCAGCACCTGGTGCACTTCAGTGGTCGCAAAGATGAATTTGACGTGCGGCGGCGGCTCCTCCACCGTCTTGAGCAGGACGTTCCACGCCTGTTTCGAAAGCATGTGGACTTCGTCGATGATGTAGATCTTGTAGCGACCGTTGACCGGCTGGGTAAGCACATCATCGGCGAGTTCGCGCATGTCGCCGGTGGTGTTGCGGCTGGCAGCGTCCACCTCGAGCACATCGAGGTTGCGCTCCTCGGCAATCGCCCGGCAGGATTCACAGCGGCAGCACGGCTCTCCCTGCTGCGGATCGAGGCAGTTCATTGCCTTGGCGAAAATGCGCGCAAGCGTGGTCTTGCCGACACCGCGGGGACCGACGAAGAGATAGGCGTGCGCAGTCCGGTCGCTGAGAATTTCGTTGCGCAGTGTCCGTACCACATGCTCCTGCCCGACCACATCGGAGAAGCGCTGTGGCCGCCACTTGCGTGCGATGACCTGATACTCGCTCATGAAAGGGCCCCTTCCCGGGCGGCTTCCACCGCCTGGCGCTGGATTTCAAAAATCTGCCGCAGCCCGTGTTCGGCCAGATCGAGCAGTTCGTTGAGCCGCGCCCGCGAGAAGGGTTTCCCTTCGGCGGTGCCCTGCACCTCGACCAGCTTTCCGGAAGCGGTCATCACCACATTCATATCCACTTCGACGCAGGAATCCTCCGCGTAGCAGAGATCGAGCACCGGAACGCCGTCGACAATGCCGACGCTGACTGCGGCGACGCTCTCCCGGAAGGGATTCTCCGGGAAGAGGGTCCCGGCCCCGCGCATTCCGGCCAGCGCAAGCGCCACCGCCGCCCCGGTAATTCCGGCACAGCGGGTGCCGCCGTCGGCGTCGATCACATCGCAATCGAGCGAAACGGTGTTCTCCCCGACCTTCAGAAGATCGACCGACATGCGGAGCGAACGGCCGATCAGCCGCTGGATCTCCACCGTGCGCCCTCCCTGTTTGCCCACGCTCGCTTCGCGGCGCATCCGCTCATTTGTAGAGGCCGGAAGCATGCCGTATTCACAGGTGACCCAGCCGCCGGGAACCTTCTGCGCCTTCATCCACGGCGGCACTTTGGCGTCCACGCTGGCGGCACAGACCACCCGGGTTCTGCCGCAGGCGATCAGCACCGAAGCGAGAGGGTGTGAAAGATAGTCCGGGGTGATGATCATCGGCCGGAGCTCATCCGGCGCACGTCCGTCGATACGGGTCATAACAAAATCCTCCCTGCCAATGCAGCCCGGCTCTCCCGGGATAAAAAAGAGTCGCCCGACCAGATGACCCGCGGCCTGTCAAAAAATCGCGTAGAGCTGCTTGGTTCCCCACCTGACTCGGTTGGCACTTTTGACAACGCACGGGGTCCGGCCCGGCGACAACTGTTAATTCGACTGTCTTCTTACAGTACTCTATTTTTTGAAAAATTCAAGCAGTAAACCGAGTTCTTTGCGCAAATTTTTCCGTTCCACCACGCGGTCGATCAACCCCTTTCCCAGCAGGAACTCTGCCGTCTGGAACCCCTCCGGCAGTTTCGAGTTGGTCGTCTCCTGAATCACCCGCGGACCGGCAAAACCGATCATCGCGCCGGGTTCGGCGATGATCACATCGCCCAGCGCCGCAAACGAAGCGGTCACACCGCCGTAGGTCGGGTTGGTCAGAATCGCGAAATAGGGCAGCCCCGCCTCCGCGTGACGCTCCAGTACCGCGCAGGTCTTCGGCATCTGCATCAGACTGAGAATTCCCTCCTGCATGCGCGCGCCGCCGGACGCGGTCACGATCACCACCGGCAGCTTCTCCGCCGTGGCCCGCTCGACTATCCGAGCAATCTTTTCGCCGACCACCGAGCCCATCGAGGCACCCATAAAGCGGAAATCCATCACGCCGAGCATATAAGGATGACCGTTCAGCCGGGCGGAACCGCAGACGATCGCATCGTTGAGCGAGGTCTTTTTTGTATTCTCCTCCAGCCGGGCGCCGTAGGGTTTCAAGTCGGTGAATCCGAGCGAATCGACCGATTTGAGCTCGCGATCCATCTCGACGAAGCTGTCGGGATCGGCGAGTGAAACGATCCGGGCATGTGCGCTCATCGGCAGATGGCAGTTGCAGTACCAGCAGACTAGAAGATTGTCATGAAGCCGGTCGGTGTAGAGCGTCTGGCCGCAGTTCTTGCATTTGACCCACGAACCATCCGGGATCACCATCTTGCGCTCGCCGCTGGTCGGCATGCGCAACGTCGAATATTTCCCGCTGCTGAACAAAGACATAAAAAACGTAACTCCCGTTAACCGCGATTGAATCCGTCGGCCTGAATCTCTCCGCCGACACCAGTACCAGATGCGATATCTAATTGTTTAATATACTCTCTATCCGGGAAAATTCAATTGCTTTTCTGCAATATTCCTCTTGATTTGCTCCGAATACGGGAGAACATCTTCTCCTCAGCCGATCAGCGTCGTGCCGATTCCCAGCAGAGAACCGAGCTGAAAGACGATCAGCGTGACAAGGTAGGCGAGCAGGAACAATCCTCCCGCCTCCGCCGTCGCCACTTTCCAGGAGTTCATTTCGCGCCGGATGATCGCCAGCGTCGCCAGACACGGCACTGACAGAAGGCAGAAGAGCATGATGCAGAACGCCTGCAGCGGCGTGTAGTTCCGGACCAGCTGTTCCCGGAGCGGCGCAGACTCCTCGTCGGTCTCCCCTTCCGCATAGAGAATGCCGAGCTGGGAAACAAACACCTCCTTCGCCGCCAGCGCGCCGATGCAGGCGGTG
>CAZPWP010000178.1:0-5269 GCA_964590295.1 uncultured Victivallis sp. | reverse complement strand
GAATCCGAAGGCGATGGCGGCGGCGACGCAGACCGAGCCGAGGAGCAGCGCGAAGGCGGTGCGGACGATGTCGCTGCCGATCTCCATGCTGCTCAGCGCGATCGCACCGGTGAACACCAGCACCGCCGCCCGGACGATCAGGGCAAGGATTTCCGGATGGCTGCCGCGGCTGCGGATCGTGTTTGCGGCGAGGTTGGCCAGATAGATGCCGATCAACAGGACCACGATTCCGACCAGAATGTTTCCGCCGAAGTGGAGGAGGTCGCGCAGCAGATTGGCGAGCTCCTGGAAGTGGAGCAGTTCACAGGCGGCGATGACCGCCATGAACATCACGGCGATGAGCGTGAGTTTTCCCACCACCAGCGAAGGTTTCGCCCGCTCCGGTTGGGTTTTGCCGCAGACGTGGGTCATCAGCTTGTCGAAGCCGAATCCTGCCAGCAGCTGGGAAACGATGCCGGAGGCAAGGCTGCCGGCGATGAAGGCCGCGAAGATCAGCACCGCCGCACCGAAAATGTTTCCGGTCGCGTTGAGGATCATGCCGAAGAAATCGGAAACCGAATTGGAGAGCGTTTCGATCCGGAGCGCGGTCAGCGAGGAGATCAGCACCGGCAGCGCGACCAGCACGTAGGCGACCAGTCCGATCAGCGCGGAGAGCTTCTGTTCGCCGAACACCCTGCCGCAACCGATCTTTTCGCCCACCTCGTCGAGCCGGACCGCGAAGAGGAGTCCGGAGACCGCGCGGCGGACGATCTTCGCCGCCCAGAGGCCGGCAACCAGCACCGCGGCGGCCAGCAGCAGGTTCGGCAGGAAGTCGAGAACCTTGGCGAACATCTGCTCGAGCGGATCGGTGATTCCGCGGATCTCCAGCGCCCGCAGGATCGCCGGAATGAAGAAGAAGAATACCAGCCAGTAGACGGTCGAACCGATCGTTCCCGAAACCGGTTTGCCGTTCTCGGCGAACTTCTCGTCAATCTGACAGGCTTTCATCGCGGTCAGCGTCGCAAACCGGAGCACGGAGGCGACGATCCACGCCGCAAAGGTCAGCAGGCCGGCACCGATCAGGTTCGCGGCGTACCCGATGATGGCGTTGGCGAAGTTGCGGATCGGTTCCGCTGTTTCGGAGAGGTTCAACGCGCTCAGACAGCCGAGCACGGTGAAGAGAAGAATGAGCCAGAAGATGATGTGGGTGATGACCTTTTCCACCCGGACGGCGGAGCTGTGCGCCCCCTCCGGCAGACACTGGGAGAGTTTTCTGCCCACTCCCCAGTTGCGCAGCAGCGTTCCCAGTCGGTTGGAAAGCACCACCGCCAGCAGCCAGCCGATCAGTAGAATCAGCAGTGCCCAGATCAGATGGAGCACATTGCTTTCTACAACCATCCGCCAGATGTTGTTCAGAAACTCTTCCATTTTCTTCCTCCTCTGAATTCATGATAATGTTTCCCCGGATCCGCACTGTTTCCGGGGTTACTTTCTAATATACAGTTGTTTTGACAAAGTTCAAGTCTCCTGGGCGAGGCCGGTCGCGGTTTTTTGAACCGGGCGTGGTTCAGACTTTGAGCAGTTCGGTCGCCCGGCGCACCGTCGCCATCGCATCGGCGGCGTAGATTGCGCCGATCGAGACGGCAAATGCCTCGTCGACCGCCGCGCCGCCGACGATCACGGGCACATTCACGCCGCGGGCGCGGGCGAGATCGATCACTACTTTCATCTGCGGCATGGTGGTGGTCATCAACGCGGAAAGGCCGATGAAGGCGGCGCCGTGTTCGACGGCGGCATCGACGATGGTTTCCGCGGGGACGTCCTTGCCGAGGTCGATCACCCGGAAGTGGTGGTTCTTGAGCAGCAGCGCGACGATGTTCTTGCCGATGTCGTGAATGTCCCCTTTGACGGTGGCGAGCAGAAAGACCGGCCCGGATTGTTCCGCGCCGTCTGCACTGCGCAGCAGCGGTTCGAGCTGCTCCATCGCCTGCTGCATTGCCGCAGCGCTCTGCATCAGCTGCGGCAGGAAGTATTCCTTGCGTTCGAAGCGGCTGCCCGCCTCGTTGATCGCCGGAATCAGCAGGGAATCCACCAACTCCCCGGGAGCTTTTCCGGCAGCGAGTAGCGCGTCGAGGGCGGAGGGAACCGCCTCTTTGCGGCCGCGCAGCACCGCGTCGCGCAGCCGTTCCTCCGGGGAGAGCTCCGGCGGGGCGGGATTCTGCGCCGGCCGCAGGACGGGGCTGCCCGAGGCGTCATTCGCGTGGTATTCGAGATAGCGGTCGAGCCGGGGATCCCTGCCGGTGATGGCGTCGGCGGCGATGGCCGTGTCGATCACGCCGGGCGCCGACGGATTGGCGATGGCGCAGGTCAGTCCGCGCCCGAGCGCCATCCCGAGAAAGGCGAGGGTCACCGTCGCCCGGGCGGGGAGTCCGAAGCTGATGTTCGAGAGGCCGCAGACGGTGTTGAGTTTCAGTATCCGGCTGCAATGTTCGATGAAGTCGAGCGAAACCGATGCCGCCTGCCGGTCGGCGGAGATGGTCATGATGAGGGCGTCGGCGGCACAGTCGGCCGGAGTGTATCCATACCGGGCCGTTTCCGAAAGAATCTGCTCGAGTACTTCGATCCGTCCGGCGGTCGTCTCCGGAATACCGTCATCGGTCAGCGGCAGCAGGATCAGCATCGCGCCGTATTTCGCGGCGATCGGCAGAACCTTCTTCAGCCGCTCCTCCTCCGCCGAAATGGAGTTGAGCAGCGCCCGCCCTGGGTAGAGCCGGAGTGCCGCTTCGACCGTCTCCGGCCGGGTGGAGTCGATGCACAGCGGCGTCGAACCGATCCGGACCAGTTCGGCGACACCGGCGCGCATCATCGCGGTTTCATCGATGCCGGAGAGGCCGAAGTTGACGTCGAGCAGCGCCGCGCCCCGGGCGGTCTGTTCGACGGCAAATTCGCGCACCAGGTCGAACTTCCCCTCCCGCAGCTCCGCTTGGAGCGCCTTTTTTCCGGTCGGATTGATCCGTTCGCCGATGATGGCGAAGGGTTCCTCCGGGGCCAGGCGGCGGAAACTCGAGGGGGAGGCCACCACGCCGCGCTTCTCCTGCCGCACCGGCAGCGGTCTGCGTGACGAAATCTTACCGTGCAGTGCCGCGAGGTGGGCAGGGGAGGTGCCGCAGCAGCCGCCGAGCAGGTTGGCTCCGGCATCGATCAGGGCGACCGCCGCTTCGGCGAACGGCTCCGGAGCGAGGTCGAACCGGGTCTCGCCGTCGACCAGATGGGGCATTCCGGCGTTCGGCTTGGCGACCAGCGGGATCGATGCATAGGGTTTGAGTTCGCGGAGAACTTTCGCCATCTCCGCCGGACCGGTCGAACAGTTGCAGCCGAAGGCGTCCGCGCCGAGCGACTGCAAGGCGACCAGCGCCGAAACCGGATGCACGCCGGTGAGCGTCCGCCCGCCGGGTTCGAAGGTGAGGGTGACGAGCGTCGGGAGATCGCTCAGTTCCCGCACGGCGATCAGGGCGGCTCGTGCCTCCTGCAGATCCATTATCGTCTCGATGGCGAAGCCGTCGACGCCGCCGTCGATCAGGCCGCGGATCTGCTCCTTGTAGAGCGCGACCGCCTGTTCGAAGGGGAGGGGCCCGAAGGGGTCGACCAGCTGCCCGGTCGGAGCGATGTCGCCGAACACCAGTTTCCCGGGCACGGCGCAGCGGGAGATTTCCGCGAGCTGCCGGTTGATTTCGGAGGTCTGCTTTTCCAGGCCGAACTCCGCGAGTTTGAGCGGATTTCCGCCGAAGGTCGGCGCGTAGACGAGATCGGAACCGGATGCCGCGTAGGCCTGTTGGACGTCGGCCAGCGCCTCCGGGTGTTCCAGCACCCACGCTTCCGGGCAGACTCCGGCCGGCATGCCGCGTTTGACCAGTTCGGTGCCGGTGGCGCCGTCCAGCTGGATCAGTCGTTGTTCGGTCAGGGCGTGAAAACTGGTTCTGGTCATGGCGGGTCCCCTTGAATTGTTCTCTTCTGTTATCCTTATAAAATAACGCCGCCGCGAGGGAAAATCAATTCCCGGCGCCGCGGAATGTTGAAATCCCTTCCCTGCGGCGCTATATTTGGATGAAGTGACACTGGATATGGAAAACGGAGAATCATGGAACCGACACTTTTCGCCGCGCACTTTCAATTGACCGGGCGCTGCAACCTCGCCTGCCGTTTCTGCGGCCAGACGAATGGAATGCTCGCCGCGGAGGAGCGCGAACTTGCGGTGGAAACCTGGAGGAACGCCGCCGTGGCGCTCGAGGAGTCCGCCCGGGCCGCCGGGGTGACGCCCGAAGTGATGCTCTGGGGCGGAGAACCGCTGCTCTACCGCGGTTTTTCCGAACTTGCCGGACTGCTCTCTGCACGGGGATGCCGGGTCGGAATGGTGACCAACGGCACGCTGATCGACCGCTTCGCGCCGGTGCTCCGGGAGGATCTCGGCGTGATTCACGTTTCAGTGGACGGCATGGAGGAGGCGCACGACCGGGTGCGCGGGCGCGGCGTTTTCGCGCGAATGCGGCGCAATCTGGAGCTGCTGCGGGAGCGGCGCGGGCAGCTGGTCTTTCTGACGACGATCTCCGATGCAAACGTCGCCGGACTGGCGGAACTGCCCTTTCGACTCGCCGAACTGGGGCCGGACCGAATCATCCTCCAGCAGCTGATGTATCTTTCTGAAGCGGAGATCCGCGCCTATCGCGCCTACAGCCTGCGGCAGTTCGGCTGCGATTACCCGGAGCTGGAGGCGTGGCATCGCGAGGAGGATGCCGATTACCTCGCCCGGCTGACGGAGGAGCTGACGAAGATCCGGGAGACGGACTATCCTGTTCCGGTGGAGTTCACCGGTCACGTCTATCCGCGTCCGAACGGAGACGCCCCCCCCTGCGAAGCGCCGCTTTGCCGCGTCCACATCCGCCACGACGGCGCGGTCGGATTCTGCACCGACTACTTCGGATTTTCCGCCGGAAACATCACAGAACAGCCGCTGGGTGAAATTTTCCGGGGGGCGCGTGCGGAACTCTTTCGCACCGCGGTTCGCGAACACGCCCTGCCGGTCTGCCGCCACTGCCCGTGGCGGCTGCAGCACGGCTTCCGGATGCAGCCGTAACGGCAAAAAGTCCGCCCGGCACCCCTCCTCTTGAAAAAACAGAAAAATACCCTCAAGAAGATCAAGAAGTAGGGCGAGTTCCTGCTCAACAAATATGCCATGACCCCGGCGGGAAAACCGGCGGTATCCGCACGAAAACCCAATCTGCCGTTTTGATAC
>CAZPWP010000177.1:0-5272 GCA_964590295.1 uncultured Victivallis sp. | reverse complement strand
CACCAGCGCGTAAGGAACCGAATTGGTTTCCAGCTCCATGATTCCATTGAAGATCTGTACCGCGGTGGTGCGGTTGTAGCCGAACATCAGCGGGGTGCCGAGTTCGGTAAAACTCCAGACCAGCACGATGCTCCCGCCGGCGAGAATGCCCGGCTTGAGCAGCGGCAGCGTAATCCGGGAGAAACGCATCCACCACCCGGCGCCGAGGTTGCGCCCCGCCTCGTTCAGCGCCGGATCGACGTTGCCGAGCGCGGTCACCAGATTGAGGTAGAGAATCGGGTAGAGATGGAGCGCCTCAATGAGACAGACCGACCAGAACCTCCCTGCCCCGCCGAGGAAATCCACCGCCGGGAGCCCCATCCGCACCAGCAGCGTGTTGACCACCCCGTAGTGGCCGAGAATCTGCTGGAATCCGAGCGCCCCGACGAAGGGCGGCAGAATCATCGGCAGCATCATCAGCAGACTGCACCAGCTCTTGAGCGGGAACTCATACCGGTCGTAGAGCAGCGCCAGCAGGAGCGAAATCACGAACACCATGCCAGTGGTCACCAGCGCGATGAGGAAGCTGTTCCACAGCCCTTCGACGTAGATGTAGCTGCTGAACACCTCGCACAGCAGCTGCCAGTCCAGCCCCACCTCGACCACGGTGTAGACCGGTCCGACCAGAAAGAGCAGCAGAAAGAGCGCGACCGCTCCGAGCAGAAGATATTGCATGCAACGAAGAAGCGTCATTTCCCCTCCCGCGCCAGCCGGGCGGCCTCCAGATAGTTGTGTCTCGCCCCGGCGCTCCACTTGCGGCAGAGCGCCGCCACCTCCACGGCAGAGAGACCGCTCTCGCCCCGGAGCGCGGCGGCCGCTTCCGCGGCGCCGGAATAGGGGAACGGCAGTCGGCAGAATGCGGCATACGCCTGCGGCACCTTCTCCGGCCCGCCCGCCTCAATGATCGCCTTCCAAGCCGTCTGCAGCTCCGGCTGCGGCTCCAGCGCAATGCAGCGCAGCAGAATGCGAAGCAGACTGTAATAAGGTGCGGTCCAGGCCGGGCGGTAGGTGAAGTTCGCCCCCGATTCGTAGGGATTGTAGTCCGGGTCGGAGCGGAATTCGCGGTACTTCTCCTGATAGAGGTCGCGGCGGATCGGCGGCCGCCGGAGCGCGTGTTTGCGCGGCCCGCCGGGAGTTCCCACCTTGAAGGCGTGCAGTTTCTGTCCCTCGGGCGAAAGCAGGAAGTCGATGAACGCCTGCGCCGCCGGACGGTTCGGCGCGCCGCGCAGCAGCTGCACCGGATCAGCGGAGACTGCCGTCCCCCCCTTCGGCGCGACGTAGAAGAAGTGCGGTTTGTCATCGAACTGAAGCGCATTCCACTCCTGCTCGGTGAAACCATAGGTATCGATCGCCATTCCGGCGGCGGCGTTTCCGGTCGCCACGTCGTGCGGCACCTTTCCGGCGGCGTCGGTGAGATTGCGGGCATTGCCGAAGATCTGCTTGATGAGGTTCAGCCCCCTCTCCCACCCCTTCTCCGGGGATCCGGCCTCGGACATGCACTGCTGGATGATTATTTCGAAGCATTTGTTGGCCGACCCGGACTTCGACGGATCCGCCAGCACCAGCGTGTTGAAGAAGCGCGCGTCACCGAGGTCGCGCCAGGCCGCGGGCGGCGTCGGATCGCTCAGCTCCGCCACCCGGTCGCGGTTGTAGCAGATTCCGAAGGTTGAGAGAACCACGCCGTAGTAACGCCCCTGCGGATCGTAGAGGCTGTCGCCGCCGAACTGCGGTGGAATCAGTTCGGGGGAAAGCAGTTCCGGATGGCGCTCCTTCACGCCGCCGTCGACGCCGTAGCCGCGCGCCGCCTGGCGCGCCATGTCGAAGGTGCCGCCGCCGGCCATCAGATCGATGCCGATACCGACATCAGAAGCAAGGAAGAGAGCGCGGGCCCGCTTCGCCGCCGGAGAGGCGCCCGGATCGGTGTCGGTCCGCGGATTGGCGAAGGCGACCGCGATCTCATCGGTCCAGCCGCCGTTGGCCGGGTCGCTCTCGAAGTACCTGCGGAACTCCGCCTCGTAGCGGTCGGCGATGTAGCGGACGATGTCGCTGGTCCCGCCGGGCAAACGGAAATCCAGTTCGATCTCCCGCCCGAACTTCTCGCGGTAGTAGCACCGGAATGCCTGCTCGTACTCGTAGCGGATCGATTCGTTGTGGGCGGAGATGATGACCAGCTTCTCCACCTCCCCGGGAGTTCCACTCCCCTGCCCGGCCCCGGCCGCATTCCGCTCCGCCGCAGCCGGGGCGGCACTCCCCGTTCCCGGGCGGAGCAGCAGCGGAATCGCCAGCAGAACGAGCACCGGCAGCGCGGCGATCAACAGATTCTTCAGCATGACTAATCCCGGAGAGCGATCAGGTGATCGCGGTCGAATTCCAGTTGGTACGATTCGCCGATCCGGCGGACAGGCGCGCCGAGCTCGGAGACGGCAAGTTCGATTCCGCCCGCCTCGAACTTCCATTCACAGCTTTCGCCGAGAAAGTTCCGTTCGATCAACACGGCAGGGAACGATCCCGGCCGGGGTTCGCGGAACACCCGGATCCGTTCCGGCCGGATGGCGGCGGTGATGTTGCCGTCAACCTGTGGTTTCATACCGCGGCACTGCAGTTCGAACTCCCCGAAAGCGGAGGCAAAACGCCCCTCCTCCGTAACCTTGCCGGAGAAAAAATTAGCGTCGCCGAGAAATCCGGCCACGAAACGGTCCACCGGGAACTGGTAGACCTCCTCCGGGTTCCCGAGCTGGCGGATTTCTCCGCCCTGCATCACCGCGAGCCGGTCCGCCATGCTGAGCGCCTCCTGCCGGTCGTGGGTCACATAGATGGCGGTGAGCCGGCGCTCCTTGCAGATGCGCCGGATCTCGCGCCGCATGGTGTCACGCAGCCTGGCGTCGAGGTTGGAGAGCGGTTCATCGAGCAGCAGCAGCACCGGCCTCACCGCCAGCGCGCGTGCCAGGGCGACCCGCTGCTGCTGCCCGCCGGAGAGCGACGGCACTCGGCGGTCGGCGCAGTCGGCAAGCTGGACCAGTTCCAGCGCGGCAGTAACCTCCCGGCGGATGGTCGCCCGGTCGGCCCCCTCGGCCCGCAAACCGAAGGCGACATTTTCAAAGACCGACAGATGGGGCCAGAGCGCGTAGTTCTGAAACACCATCGCCGCCCGCCGTTTCTCCGGCGGCAGCGAGGTGATGTCGCATCCGTCGAAACGGATCGCACCTCCATCCGGCTTCACCAGACCGGCCAGGATCCGCAGCAGCGTGGATTTTCCGCAGCCGGAGGGGCCGAGCAGGAAGAAGAGCTCCCCGTCGGCGACTTCCAGTTGAATCGGTTTCAACACCGGCACCCCGGCCTGATAGGACTTCGAGATGCCGTCGATCGTCACATTTGCCATAACTCCATATTCCCGCGGATGTAATCGATCCAATATAGCCGTCCGGAAAGAAAAATCCAGTCAGGACGGCGTTTTTCCGTGGAAAAAAGCAGCTCAGGAATCAGTCTGCACACAGCCGTCGAGGTATTTGAGCATCGCGGGAGAGCGGAGATTTTCGATAATCTTCGATTCGAGCTGGCGGATCCGTTCCCGGGTCAGGTTGAACCGGTGGCTGATGTCCACCAGCGGCAGGCAGGGCTGGCCGAAGAGGCCGAACCGGAGGAGGAGGATCTGCTGATCGCGCTCCGGCAGCGTGCGCAGCATTTCGTAAAGTTTCTCATAGAGCAGACCGCGGGCGAACTCCCGCACAGGATTGCCGGTGCTGTCGTCGGCGATCAGATCCTCCAACATCGCCCCGTCGTCGCTGTTGACGATCGGCGCCTGGAGCGATATGGTCTGGCAGGCCATCTTGCGGATGGCGCTGACCCGGGCGACCGGCATTTCGAGCAGGGCGGCGAGCTCTTCGATCTCGGGCTCGCGCCCGTGCGCCTGAATGAAACGCTGTTCCGCCCAGGTCATGGAGTTGATCGCATGGACCATGTGGGCGGGGATGCGGATCACCCGGGACTGTTCGGCGATGGAGCGGGAGATATTGTGCTTGATCCACCAGCTGGCATAGGTGCTGAATTTGTTCCCGAGCCGGAAGTCGAACTTCTCCAGCGCCCGGAGCAGTCCGAGATTGCCCTCCTGAATGAGGTCGTTGAAAGGCAGCCCGCGGTTGCGGTATTTCTGTGCGATACTGATGACGAGCCGCAGATTGACTTCGATCATCTTCTGGCGGAGCACTTCGAGCCGCTCATGGATTTCGAGGAGTTTGCGGATCTCGACAATGAGCTCGGGGTAACTCATCAGGAAGCGGTCTTCGAGGAGCTTGCGGCGCCGTTCATCGACCTCGCCCGGATCGAAATGGAACTGCTGATTGAATCCGATTCCGGGCTGAATCAGCCGGGCATAATCGACGACGACGAGGAAAAATTCATCGAGCTGATCGCCGGAAATGTCAAATTTGCGAAGCGCCTCCATGAGTTTTTTCCGTTCGCCGGCATACTCTTTCCCGGCCTGGAACGCCGCCAGCAGAGTCTGATGGCGCACCTTGAGCTCCGCGTGCCACTGCGCGAGCTGAGCGAGGAGTTCGCCGTCGGAGATCTCCTCGCGCCGGAGAGAGGAAAGGAGGAAGTAGTCTGCCGGATCGGAATTGGTCCGGAGACACTCCTCGATGAGGCGGAGATGTTCCTGGGCGACGAAACCGAAGGAATGGATCTGATAGCGCAGTTCCCGGGTGACGGCATCGATTTCGTTGCCGAGTTTCTCCTGTTCCTCCGGGGGCAGCGGCGGGAACTTGCCGATCTGCTGCAGGTAGAACGCGAGGGAATCGGGGAAGTTATTCCCTTCCACATTGGTGAGGGAATTTTCCTGTGTTTCCGGATTCTCGTGTTCGTGTCTGGTGGCCTTCTTCATACTTCGCCTCAGCCGGCCTCTTCCTTCCGGCAGCCGATCGCTCTCTATAATTAAGATAACTCCAATCGTGCAATTCTCCAATCCCAAAACAATTTTTATCGTATTTTTTCGAAATCCGCCTTGATTTTCTCCCAAAAAACGTTATTTTAAGGAACGTCGCAGGGGAACCTGCCGCAAAAACATGGGGCTGTAGCTCAGTTGGCTAGAGCGATACGTTCGCATCGTATAGGTCATGGGTTCGACTCCCACCAGCTCCACCAATTAGAAAACCTGCGGAATCAGGAAGTCAATGCCTGGTTCCTTTTTTAGCCTCTTCGACGGTCTTTGCCATACGTCACACCTCTTTCACGCTCGAAA
>CAZPWP010000176.1:0-5284 GCA_964590295.1 uncultured Victivallis sp. | reverse complement strand
ATGGCGAAGTTGAGGATGCGCATTTTGGTACGGGGGCGGAATTCGGGGCCGGCCGTTTCGATGGAGCGGAGCGTTTCTTCGAGCAGTTTCATGATTATTTGATCCTTTGTGCGATACCGCAGACGGTGAAATACAACGCATCGGCGGCGGCGGCGATCTTCTGGCCGCAGCGCCCGGAACAGTCGCGGAACCGGCGTGTGAGCGGCGACTCCGGCACGATTCCCATCCCTACCTCGTTGAGGACGGCGACGACGATGCCGGGGAAGGCGCGCAGCTCCGGAATCAGCCGGTTGCATTCGGCGGCCATTTCCGCTTCGCCGAACTCCCGTTTCTCCTGTTCCGCCCGGCAGAAGAGGTTGTTGATCCAGAGCGTCAGGCAGTCGATCAGGATGCCGTCGCCGCCGGAAGCCGTCGCCCGGCGGAGGGCGGAACCGAGATCGGTTTGTTCTTCAATGGTCTGCCAGTTGTCCGCTTCGCGCCGCGCCCGGTGGCGGGCGATGCGTTCGGCGAGTTCATCGTCGAGCACCGGGCAGGTGGCGAGGTAGAATTTGCGGCTCGCCGTTTCTGTGACGAGCTGTTCGGCGAAAAGGCTCTTGCCGCTGCGGGCGCCGCCGGTAACCAGAATGAGACGGTTTTTCATAACTGGAACACTCCCTGATGAAAGTTGAGAACGGTGATGCTTCCGCGTGGCGGCAGGAGTTCGTGCTGCCGTTCCGGGGGCAGATGGTGTAGCGTCGCGAGGATCCGCATGGCGGGTCCGCCGTGGGTGACGACGGCGACAATTTCGCCCGCGGTTCCGGCGAGGAGTTCGGCGAACGCCGCGTCGACCCGGCGCCGGAAGGAGGGAAAACTCTCACTGCCGGGGAAGGCCATTTTGCCCGGGGATTTGCTCCAGCAGCGGAGCTCTTCCGGCGTGGCGCGTTGTTCGATTTCGGCGAAGGAGAGCGCTTCCCAGGCGCCGAAGTCGATCTCCGCCAGCCGGGAATCGAATCGGATTTCGCGGCCCGGGGCGGCGAGTTCGGCGGTCTCAGCGGCGCGTCGGAGCGGACTGGAAACGACTGTTTCCGGAGCGAAGCTGGCGAGTTGCGGCGCGAGATTCCGCGCGGCGGCGCGTCCGGCCTCCGAGAGCGGCACATCGGTCGAACCGATGTAGCGCCCGCGGTATTCGTCGGGCACTTCGCAGTGGCGGATGAGCAGAATCTGTCTTACCTGCACAGCCACACCCCGCCGATCAGAAGAATGCAGAATACGAGGGTGGATGCGGCGGTGAGCCGTTCCGCCCGAAGAAGATCGTTCGTCGTGAGTTCTGCCCATCCGTCGCCCCAGAAGGGATAGGGTTCGGGAACCCCGTCGTAGACGGTTGGTCCGCCGAGGCGGATCCCCAGCGCACCGGCGAACGCGCCCATTCCCCACGCGGAGTTGGGGCTGGGGTGGTCGTGGCGGTGGCGGAATCCGGTCCGGAGGGTGCGGGAGATTCTCCCGCCGACCAGCGGCGCGGCGATGGCGACGGCGAAAAGCGTCAGCCGCGCCGGAATCAGGTGAAACAGATCGTCGGCGCTGGCGGCGACCCGGCCGAAGAGGAGGTAGCGTTCGTTGCGGTAGCCCCAGCAGGCGTCGAGGGTGTTGGCGCAACGCAGCAGAACCGCCGCCGCCGCCGCACCGGGGAGATCGCCCGCGAGAAAACCGACGGCGAAGAAGAAGAGCGCGCTGTTGACGGCGTCAATCAGGTTTTCGCCGAGGCTCTCTATCGCGCCGCGGACGATTTCGGAGGGGGGAAGCGTTGCAGTATCCCGGCTGACGATCATCGAGAGCGCGCGGCGCGCGGCCGCAGGAGCGTGTCGGCTCAGCGGTTTACGGATCGCTTCAGCGTGTTCGAGAAGACTGCGTGGCGCGATGGTGACGTAGAGCAGAACCGCCGCAACAGCGGGCGCGAACTCTCCGGCGAAGAAGGTGACCGCCCACGCGGCGGCGGCGACGGGGAGCGTGAGCAGAAGCCACCCCGCCAGACCGGAGAGGATGCCGTCGCCGAAGGTCCTGCGGCAGAAGGATTCGACGCTTCCGGCGGCGCGCCCGAAGAGCGCGACCGGGTGAAGGCTGGAATGGGGATCCCCCAGCAGGAGATCCAGCACCAGCGCAACGCCGAGTGCGATGAGAAATCCGGTCATCGTGCCAGCTCCTTTACGAAGTGATCCAGCGTCGCCGGGTTCGAGGCGAAGTGGAGGTGCAGATAACTGCCCGCAACCCGGTTGCGGACACTGCCCGCTTCACTCTTTTCTCCGTGCAGCGTGCGGGTGTGAAAGAGCGGAGCGGTTCCCGTGGGGAGTTCGGCGCTGGAGTAGTGAAACTCGTGCCCCCGCAGCCGGGTTCCGGCGGGGCCGAAGAGGCCGTCCGTTGCGGTCACCGCTTCGCGGTAGCCGAGGGAAGCGAGGCGGTTGTGCATCTTCCCCTCGCCGGGGAGCAGGCCGAGCAGAGGATGGCGGACGCCGTCGAAGCCGGAAAGTCCGTCGAGGAGGTAGAGAAATCCCCCGCACTCTCCCCACACCGCCCGGCCGGAGGCGGCGAAACTCCGGATGGCGTCGCGCATCGCACCGTTGGCCGCCAGCTGTTCCGCGAAGAGTTCCGGGTAGCCGCCGCCGAACCAGAGCCCGTCGAGCTCCGGCGGAAGATTCCGGTCGTGGAGCGGGGAGAAGAAGACCAGTTCCACGCCACGTTCCCGGAGAAGTTCGAAATTCTCCTCGTAGTAGAAGTGGAACGCCTCATCCTGTGCCACGCCGAGGCGGAGCCTGGAAGTTGCCTGCGCCACCGCGGGAACCGCCGCCGCCGGGCGTGGAATGCGGACAAGTTCGAGCAGTCTGTCGAGGTTGATGCTCTCTTCTGCCGCGTCGGCCATGCGGTCGAGCAGGACATCGTCGAGCGTGCCGGTTGTGAGCCCGAGGTGGCGCTCCGGCAATCTCCACGCTTCGTTGCGGTCGAACCGGCCGAGGAGCGGCGGAAGTCCGGCTGCGCGCAGAGCGTCGGCGAGGAGCTCCCCGTGGCGAGCCGAACCGGTGAAGTCGGCGATCACCCCGGCGATGCGCACCTGAGGATCCCATTCGCAGAATCCCTTCACCAGCGGTGCGATCGAGCCGGAGATGCCGCGCGCGTTGACCACCAGCACCACCGGCAGGCTGAGCCGGGCGGCGATTTCGGCGGAACTGCCCGTGCGGGAGCCGGGGTAGGGGCCGTCGAACAGCCCCATCACCCCTTCGACGACGGCGACATCGGCGGTGGCGGCACTTCGGGCGAAGGCGGAGTGGAGCGTCTCTCCGGCGTGAAAGAAAGGATCGAGGTTGAACGACGCCCGCCCCGCCGCCTGCCGGTGGAAGGAGGGGTCGATGTAGTCCGGTCCGCACTTGAAGGGGGCGACGTCGAGGTCGCGCCGCCGGAGTGCGCGCATCAGCGCGGCGGCAAGCGTGGTCTTGCCGCTGCCGGAGTTGACTCCGCCGAGGAGGAATGCCGACAGAAATTCAGAGTTCAAAATCCTGCTTCTCCCGATAGCCGCGGCGGCAGTAGAATCCGCCGTCCCGGAGGATGGTTTTCGAGTTGCCGAGAATCACCAGCGTAGACATGTCCACCGTGTCGAAGGGGAAGTCGTCGAGCCGGGCGAATTCGATTTTCTGCCCGCTCCGCCCGACGTGGTGAACCAGCGCCGCGGGGAGATTTCCGCCCGCCCGGCGGTAGACTTTGACGGCGAATTCGAGCAGTTCCCGCCTCCGGCTGCTCGCCGGATTGTAGATTGCGGTGACGAAATCCCCTTCGGCGAGGAGTTTCAACCGCTTCTCGATCAAATCCTTCGGCGTCATCAGGTCGGAGAGGCTCACCACGGCGAAGTCGTTCATTAACGGCGCACCGACCAGGGCGGCGGCGGCGGTTGCCGCCGTCACGCCGGGGACGACGATCACCTCGATCGAACGGTATTTCTCCTGTTCGGTCAGTTCGAGGAGCAGCCCCGCCATGCCGTAGATTCCGGCGTCGCCGGAGGAGACCACGCCGACAATCTCGCCGTCGAGCGCGGCGTCGAGCGCTTCGCGACAGCGTTTGAGCTCTTCGCGCATCGAGCCGGCGATCACCTTTTTGCCCCGGAGCCGTTCCGGAATCAGATCAAGATAGGTGTGGTAACCGGCGATGACCGTGCACTTTTCGATAATTTCCGCGGCCTGCGGCGTCAGATACTCCGGCGCGCCGGGGCCGATTCCAATGGCGTACACTTCAGGCATGATCCACCTCCATCGCGACGGCGGCGGTGATGTCGCTTCTGCTCTGTTTGGGGACGAAAATCCGGGCGTCCGGTCCGGCGGCGAGGAGCGCCGCCGCCTCCGAAACCGAGTGGAGCCCGAGATGCTGTTCCGCCGCCGCCGAAGGAGTCGGCACCGGAATTTGATTCAATTCGTCGGCGGAGAAGAAGCAAAGTTCCTTCCTCGCGCTCCGGGCGAACTCCAGCAGCCCGGGTTCGTCGGACTTCAACTCGGCACTGGCGATCACATCCACTTCGTCGATCGTGAATTGATGGGTATCGAGTACGTCGAGGACCACCTCGCGGATCCGCTCGGCCAGGACCCCTTTCCGGCAGCCGATGCCGAGGGCGATCTTCCGCTTCTTCAAGTGCAGTTCGGTGCCGCCGACGACTCTCCGGATGAGAATCGTTCCCGGTTCCGGAGCGTCTCCCGCCAGCCGGAAGCCGGGCCGGTCGGCGTACCAGCGCCGGAAGAGCTCCTGCGGCATGAAAAGGTCGAACTCCTCGCCGTCGAGCAGGGCGGCGGCCAGCTCCGGAAGCGTCTTCTTCGAGACCAGCCGGTAGTGGCAGCAGGCGGCGAATTCGTCGAAGGCGGGGAGGTGATTCACATCGCTCGCAGTGGTGATGACCGCCTTCCCGCCGGTGATCCGGGCAACCTCGGCGGCGAGGCGGTTGGCCCCGCCGAAGTGGCCGGAGAGCAGGCTGACCACATACTGCCCGGCTTCGTCGCAGACCACCACGGCCGGATCGTGGAGCTTGTCATCGCAGAGCTGCGCCGCGTGGCGGACGACGATTCCGGCGGCCATGACCATGACGAAGGCCTCGAACCTTTTCCAGTTTTCGGCGAGCACGGCGGAGAAGTTTCCATCCGGATAACTGCGCCGCCGGGCGGCGGGCACGGCCAAGGCGTATTTCTCCGGCACGAAAACGGCCGCATCATGCAGTCCGGCGGCGATCTCCGCCGCCTTGCAGGCCGCTTTGCGGGTGAGTGCGAACAGCGCGACTTTTCCG
>CAZPWP010000175.1:0-5377 GCA_964590295.1 uncultured Victivallis sp. | reverse complement strand
CCTGGTTCCAGAGCGACTCCGCCGCGCTGGAGAACTGGAAAACCTTCGCCCGCAACTGGCTCACTCACCGCAACCCCTACACCGGGCTCACGCTGGCCGAGGAACCGGCGCTCGTATTCGTCAATCTGGTCAACGAGGATGATCCGCTCGTCTTCTGGAGCAACACGCCCGCCTCCCGCGAGCGCCATCTCCATCTCTTCGAAGCGTGGAAGAAGAGAAACAACTGCCCCGACGCCCGCGCCGGCGCCGGCGACCGGAATTTTCTCAAATTCCTCCTCGAACTCAAGGGGAACAGTCTCGCGGAAATGACCCGCTTCGTCAAGGAGGAGCTCAAGCTCAAGGCCGCCGTCACCAGCCTCAATCAGCATCAGGGGCTCCATTTCGTTTCGCTGCGGGACAAGTTCGACGTGGTGGACGACCACGGTTATCACGACCACCGCGCCCATGTCAAAATCGACGGCAAAACCGTCAACGGACACACGCAGACATCCGCCATCGCCACCCTCTCCTACATGCCGCGCCAGATGATGACCACCCGGAATCCGGGCAGGCCTTTCTTCATGACCGAATACAACCACTGCCGTCCGAACCGCCACCGGGCGGAAAGCGGTCCGATAATGGGCGGGTACGCCGCGCTGCAGAACTGGGACGGGCTCTACCGCTTCTGCTACTCGCACAGCATCGAACGAATCCGGAAAAACACCGTTGCCGTCAGCTGTTTCGAATCGGTCGCCGACCCGATCATGCAGCTGTCGGACCGGATTATCGCCATGCTCTTCCTGCGCGGCGACGTCCGTCCGGCGGCGGAGGTGTTCTCCATGGCGGTTCCGGAAAACGTGCTCGACAGCCCGCTCGCGCTCAACTTTCCGCTCAGGTTCCAGATGCTCGGCTTCGTCACCGGAATCGGCTCCCACGTCGCCGGGCGTCCCCTCCCCTCCGGCGTCACGCCGGTCCCACCCGGAGTCGATTTCAATGACGCCGGGAAAAATGCCGCCCTCTGGCGGGAGATGGTGGAAAAACGCCGGGCGGTCAGCGCCACCGGAGAACTCAAAATCGACGCCCCGTCAGGCACGCTGACCATCTGCACTCCGCGCTCGGAATCGGTCACGCTGCCCGCCGGCAATCTCGCCACCGGCGGCGTGCTCAGCGTCCGGAGCGTCTCCACTCATGCGACAATCGCCGCTCTCTCCCTCGACGGAAAGAAGCTGGCCGAAAGCCGGAGCATCCTGCTGCTTCACCTGACCGACATTTCCAACAGCGACGCGACCTTCTTCGACTCCGACTGCCGTTTCGTCAACAGCCAGGGCAAGCTGCCGCTGCTGGTACGGCGGGGCAGTGCGGAGGTGACGCTGAAGGTCGCGCCGGGCGCGCCGCTTCAGGTACAGGCACTCTCGGCCGACGGCGACGTGCTGGGGGAACTCCCGGTTTCCGGCGACAGCTTCACCATCGCAACCGACCGCTTTCCCGGCGGCGTCCTCGCGTGGCACGTGACCCGTCGGTGATGCTTACAGGAACCAGCGCCGGATGACTCCGAGCAGGAAAAGTCCGGCGATGAAGAGCGGAATCACCACGCAGACGTAGTATCGGGCACCGTCCGGGAACTTGAGGCCGTGCCCGGCATTCGCCTCGGCGATGAAATTCTTCCACCCCCAGGCGCCGCGGAAACTGCAGAAGATTACCAACAGCAGTCCGCCCAGCGGCAGGATGTTGTCGCTGACGATGTAATCCTCCAGGTCGAGGATGGTGGAGTTTCCTCCGAACGGGCGGATGTTCTGCAGCAGGTTGTAGCCGAGCGCGCACGGCAGCGAAAGCACCGCAATCGCCGCGCAGTTGACCCACGCCGCCCGGCGGCGGGAGAGTTTCCACTCGTCGATCATGAAGCCGATCAGATTCTCGAACACCGCCACCACCGTGGTCAGCGCCGCGATGCTCATGAAGACGAAGAAGAGCATTCCCCACCAGCGGCCGCCCGCCATGTGGTTGAAGACGTTCGGCAGAGAAACGAAGATCAGCCCCGGACCGGAATTGACATCCACGCCGTAGCTGAAACAGGCGGGAAAGATAATCACTCCGGCCAGCAGCGCGACGAGCGTATCCAGCCCGATGATTATCAGCGATTCCTTCGCCAGCGCGTGGGTCCGGTCGATGTAACTGCCGAAAATGGCGATGCTGCCGATTCCCAGACTGAGCGTGAAAAACGCCTGCCCCATCGCCGCCACGATCACATTGAAGAGTCCGACATCGCGGATCGATTTCAGGCTCGGCTCCAGATAGAAGCGCAGCCCCTCCCCCGCGCCCGGCAGCAGGCAGGAGCGGATGCTGAGTCCGAAGAGCAGCAGCAGCAGACAGCCCATCAGAATCTTGGTGATCCGCTCCACGCCGCGCCGCAGACCAAGCGCGCACACCAGCGAAGAGCCAGCCACCGTAATCAGCATGCAGCCGACCATCTGCCCCGGTGAAGCGAGGAAGTTGTTGAAGAAAGGCTCGACCTTTTCGGCCGGGAGATCGGCGATGCTGCCGGTGAGATATTTGCCGGCGTAGGCGATCATCCAGCCGGTCACCGAGGTATAGAAGATCATCAGAATGATGTTCCCGGTGAAGGAAAGCATCCCGAGACGGCGCCAGCTGCGTTTCCCGGAAGCGGGCAGAACCGTGTAGGCTCCGACGATGTTCCGGCGGCTGGCACGCCCCAGCGCCAGCTCCATCACCATGACCGGATACCCCAGCGTAATGAGGAAAAAGAGGTAGATCAGCACGAAAATCGCGCCGCCGTACTGCCCGCAGATAAACGGGAAACGCCAGATGTTTCCGAGCCCGATGGCGCATCCGGCGGTGAGGAGAATGAACCCGAGCCGGGAACCGAGGTTTTCACGTGTGGAATCGTTCATGGTGATGCACTTTCCTGTTCAGTTTTCCCGGGTGGGGAATTTCGTTACGGTTTTCGGTTGAGAAACGGCAGAAGCTTCTCCTGCAGCAGTCCGTTGGTCGCCGCCACCCCCTTCTCCGGATATGCCGCGCCGCCGGAATAATCGGTGATCCGACCGCCCGCCTCTTCCAGAATGAGCGCTCCTGCGGCGATGTCGTAGAGCTGAAGTCCCCACTCCCAGTAGCCGTCGAACCGGCCCGCCGCCACGTTGCAGAGATCGAGCGCCGCCGATCCGCAGCGCCGCACCCCCTGAATCGACCGGACCAGCTCCGGCATCAGATCGAGGTTGTCCGGCCGGATTCCGGCGCGGACGCAGGCGAATCCAGTCGCCATCAGCGCGCTCTTCAGCTCCGCACAATCCGAGACATGAATGGAGTCGCCGTTGAGCTGCGCCCCCCGGCCGCGTTCCGCGCGGAACAGCTCGCCGATCCGGGGAGCATAGACCACCCCCGCCTCGGTCCGCCCCTCCTTCCGGCAGGCGATCGAGATGGAATAGTAAGGAAATCCGTGAATGAAACTCGTGGTTCCGTCGATGGGATCGATCACCCAGCACCAGGCGGAACTCCCGGCGCTTCCGCCGGTCTCTTCGCCGAAGATGCCGTGTTCCGGATAGCGCCGCCGGATCGCATCGGCCAGGAACTCTTCGACCCGGCGGTCGATCTCGGTGACCATGTCGGTCGGCGTCGCCTTGACATGAATCTGCCCGGAAGTGAGATGACAGCCGCCCTCGACCGCAATCCGCCCCGCTTCGCGGGCGATCTCTTCGATGAATGCAAGCATGACCGGCCCCCTCTACTGCTCCGTGCGGAGCTGGTCGAGCCGCCGTTCACAGGCGATCATCAGGATCTGGTCCAGAATCAGCCCGAACTCCCCTTCCATCAGCTTCGGCAGGTCGAAGGTGCTGATGTTGAAGCGGTGATCGGTCACCCGGTTCTGCGGGAAGTTGTAGGTGCGGATCCGCTCGCTGCGGTCCCCGGTGCCGACCTGCGACCGCTTGTCGGCGGCCTGCCTGTCGGCCTCCTCGCGCTGCTTGAGCTCGAGCATCCGGGCGTAGAGAATGCGCAGGGCGATCTCCTTGTTGCGATGCTGGGATTTCTCCTGCTGGCTGGCGACTGAAAGTCCGGTCGGGATGTGGGTCACCCGCACCGCCGAGTCGGTGGTGTTGACGCACTGCCCGCCGGGGCCGCTCGAACGGAAGACGTCGAACCGCAGATCCTCCGGGCGGATATCCAGCTCGACTTCCTCCGCCTCCGGCATGACCGCGACGGTAACGGTCGAGGTGTGGATGCGCCCGCCCGCTTCGGTGGCGGGCACCCGCTGCACCCGATGGACGCCGCTCTCGTACTTCATCAATGAATAGACATCCTCGCCGAAGAGCGAGAACGAAACATCTTTGATGCCGCCGAGGTCGGTGTCGCTCTGGTTGAGCAGCTCCACATGCCAGTGCTGCTTTTCGGCAAATTTGAGATAGGCGCGAAACAGTTCCCCTGCGAAGAGCGCCGCTTCGTCGCCGCCCGCGGCCGGCTTGATTTCCACAATGATGTTCTTGGAGTCGTTCGGGTCGGGCGGCAGAAGAGAGATCTGAATCTCCCCCTCCAGCTGCTTCGCCTTCGCCTCCAGGTCGGCAATGTCGGCGGAGATGAGCTCGCGCAGTTCCGGATCGCTTTCGCCGGAGAGCATTTCGCGGTTTTCCGCCATCCGGTCGAGCGCGCCGGTCCAGGCGTCGAATTTTTCAAAGAGAGACTCGAGCTTCCGGTGCTCGCGGGAGATCCGGCGGCACTCTTCGGTCTTCGCATAGATCGCCGGATCGGCCAGAGCGGCTTCCAGTTCGCGACCGCGCACCCGCAGTTTTTCGATATATCCGGCGATATCTTCCGGTACCATGTCAGTCGTTTCCGTTTGCGGTAAAGTTGAATCTCTTACAATTGAAAACGGCCCGCCCGGAAATCCCTTCCGCGACAGGCCGTCTCGGCAGACAAGCCGAAGAAATCAGGCCTGTTTCTTGTAACGGCGGTTGAACTTATCGATCCGGCCCGCCGTGTCGACGAATTTCTGCTTGCCGGTGAAGAACGGGTGGCACTTCGCGCAGATGCCGACCTTGTACTCCGGGCGAGTGGACTTGATATGCCAGACTTCGCCGCACGCGCAGGTGACGATGGCATCTTCGTATTTCGGATGGATATCCTTTTTCATTTGGCACAACTCCGTTTTCAGGTTATATTATATTTCCGTTAAATAAGCTTCCATATCAAAGTCAAGTATAAAAGATATCACGATTCCGCTGATTTTCAAGTGCCGGAGATGAAAAAGAAAGAGAAAACCGCATGACTGTCGCCGCATTCCTCCCGGCGGCCAGGAAACGGCGGCGCGCCGTCCTCAAGACAGTGTCCGATATTTTGGGTTCTTCGACGGTTCTTGACAGAAATGAACGTATTTTGAGAAAAACGCCGC
>CAZPWP010000174.1:0-5386 GCA_964590295.1 uncultured Victivallis sp. | reverse complement strand
CGCTGAACAGAGCGTGAAAGAGGTGTGACGTATGGCAAAGACCGTCGAAGAGGCGTTTTTTTCACTTTCCGCCCTTGAAAAATTTCCGAAGCGGCTTATATTGTCTCTTAACCGTTTCCACACGGTTCTCCTTCATGGCGCTCCCCGGGCGTGTACCCCCGGGGGGCGTTTTCTGTCCGCCGGGGATTTTCCGTTATCCGGCGCTTTCCGCCTTTTTTTCTTCGCCGGGGGGGCTGCGGTATCCCCCCCCTCCCGGCGGTCGCGCAGGAATTCGGGCATTTCGCGGTTCCACGCGGCGGTCAGTTCCGAATCGACGTCGATCCTGAGGGAAGCGGGCCGTAAAACAATGCAGAAGCCGGATTGCCGGCCCTTCGAAGCGCCATTGCTCCGGTGGAATCCATGCGAACGCAACGGCATCCTGCTGCCGGAGGCGTCACGTCGTCCTGGCGGGACGGGAGAGGCTGCCGGCGGGAACCAGCTGGATCGACTCGCAGACGTCCGCGCCGATGCAGGCGGCGATCCGCCGCAGAAAGAGATCGCGCGACGGCGCAAGTTCCCGGAGGAGCGCACTGTGCGGCACCTCCAGATAGAGCACCTTCTCCCGCAGCCGGACCGGCCGGGCCAGCCGCGCCATCGACGCCCCGACGATCTTCTCCCAGCCGGTCTCCAGTTCGATGAAGTGCGCCACCTCCGGCGAGCGGATGTCGCCGCACACCGCGTCGATCACGTCGGAAAGCGCCACCGGCTGCGGAGTGTGCGCGGCAATTTCCACGTCGGCCCGCTCCGCGCCGTACCAGCTGCGCAGCAGACTATGACGGATCAAACGCTCTCTGATCTGAGCGGTTTTCGACATTGCCCCCTCCCCGCAGTCAGATATTGAAGTCGAATCCAACCATCATCATCGGAAGCAGCAGCGTGTGGACGATCAACTTCCCGGGCGCAATCCCCCCCTTGATCGTGTTGACCACGCCGTTGCGGAACCAGCCGAACGGCGCGCCGAAGCTCATCTGCAGCAATCCCAGAGGCAGTCGGAGAATCTGAAACGTATCCTCCCCCATCTTCCAGAGACAGCGCCCGGTGTTGAGCACGGCGCGGATCAGATAGGGCTTGGCCGCGTTGGCCGCCTTGATCGCGATCGGCGCGAGGATGGCGATCGTCACCGGGTCGATCGCTTCCGCCTTCGGTGCAGGAAACGCGAAGGTCACCATGACCGCAAGCAATGTAATTTGTACAACTCGTCTCATAATTCTTCAATATACTCCCGTTTCACCGGGAATACAATCCCGGGAAACGGTTCCGGCGGAAATTTCTTCCAGCAACTCCCGCGCGGCGTGCGGCCGGGCCAGCGCCGCCGCCCGCCGGCCGCGTTCCCGCCATACGGCCCGATCCGCGAGGAAACCGGCGAAGAGCTCCCGCCCCCGCTCCAGAGTGAAATCGGCGTTTTCGATCCGCAGCGCCGCGCCGGCGTCGGCGAGGAATTCCGCGTTGATGCGCTGGTGCGCCTCCGCCGCGAAGGGATAGGGGATCAGCACCGCGCTTCCGCCGAAGAGCGCCAGCTCCGCCACCGTGCTGCCGCCGGAACGGGCGAGCACCAGATCCGCCGCGCCGAAAAAGAGTTCCATCTTTTCCGAACCCGCGAGCACCAGGCGGGGAAATTTCGCGCCTTCGTAGGCGGCGAGCGCCTCGTCGAGCCGCTCCGGACCCGCCAGATGGAGCACCTGAAAGTCCGCCCGGTTCTGCGCCTTCAGCGCCGCCGGACAGATCACGTTGAAGATGCGCGCGCCCTGACTGCCGCCGAAGATCAGAATCGTCGGCAGCGCCGGGTCAAGGGCGGTCCCGAACTCCCGGTTCAATCCGGCGACCGCCTCCTCCCGGGAAACGGCGGCGCTGCGGATCAGTTCCGGACGCAGCGGCATCCCGGTGGTGATCACCCGGCAGCGGCACGAATCGGCGTTGACCGGAGGGAAGGCGGTCGCCAGCAGTTCCGCTCCGCACGACAGCCACCGGTTCGCCCTGCCGATCCAGGCGTTGCCGTCATGCAGAAAACAGGGGATATGCAGCGTCTTCGCGGCGAGAAAGGCGGGAAGCGAGGCGAAGGAACCCATTCCGAGGAACGCTTCCGGCCGGAACGCTTTCAGCTCACGCCGCGCCGCCTGAAATCCGCCGAGCAGCCCGCGGAGAAAGCGGAACGCCCGTACCGGCGAGATCCCCGGACTCGACATCCACGGCAGTTCCAGCGCCCGGATCCCCGCCGCTCCGGCACGCGCCTTCTGCTGCGCGGAATTGACGCCCGAGAGCAGCAGCAGCACTTCGCCGCCGTCCTCCTCCTGAAAGGTTCTCGCGACACTCAGCCCGGGGTAAAAATGGCCCCCCGTGCCGCCGCAGGTGATGACCAGACGGTGCAGATTCATACCTCCTCCTCACGGTTCCGGCAGCTGCGCCACCACGGCAGGAACGAGAGCGTCCGGCGGATGGCGTTGAGGTACTCTTCGTTGTAGCCGGGATACGCGCTCTCCGCCGCGATCGAGACCAGCAGCCCCACCGCGATCAGCGAGGCCATCATATTGCTCCCGCCGTAGCTGATGAAGGGAGCGGGCATCCCCTTGGTCGGCGCCGAACCGGAAACCACCGCGATGTTGATCGCCGCCTGCAACGTGATTCCCGTCGTCAGGGCGAAACCGAGCAGCATTCCCAGCCGGGAGGAGGATTGCAGACTGATCTTGAGCGCGCAGATCGTAAACCAGCCGTAGAGCGCGATCAGAATCAGCATCCAGACCAGCCCGAGCTCCTCGCCGACGATCGCCAGAATGAAGTCGGTGTGCGCTTCCGGCAGGTATTTCGCCTTCATCCGGCTCTCCATGAAACCGATGCCGGTCCAGCCGCCGGAACCGAGCGCCAGCAGCGAGTTCCAGAGCTGGTAGCCCTCGTCCTGCTGCACCAGTTCCGGACGGGTGAAGGAGGTGATCCGGGCGAGCCGGGTCGGGTCGTGAAGCACAATATAGACGCCTAACAGCGCAACGATTGTCGACGGAACAACGAAGTAGCGCAGGTTCAATCCGGCGATGAAGAGCGTCAGGCAGGTGACCGACAGCACCAGCAGCGTGGTGCCGAAGTCCCGCCCGATCAGGATGCCGCCGATCACCGCACCCGCGCCCAGCGCAAGCGGAATGAGGCCGTTCCTGCTCCGGAGCAGGGCGAAGGTGCGCAGATTGTCCGAACAGTACTTCGCCACGAAGAGCGCCACCGCGATCTTCGCGAACTCCGACGGCTGCAGACTCAGCTCCAGACCCGGCAGCCGGATGCGGATCCAGCGGTTGGCCCCGTTGATGGCGGGGAAGCAGAGCGCCGCGAGCAGCAGCACGAAGCAGATCCCCATCCACCAGTAGCGGGCGGCGGCGATCCGGCGGTACCCGACGACGAACGCGGTGAACGCCCCGGCCGAGCCGAACGCCACCCAGATGATCTGGTTGCGGAAGTATTTCAGCCCGGCGGTGTTGTAGCTGGCCGAATAGAGCATGGTCAGCCCGAAAACCACCAGCAGCGTCACCGCCAGCAGCAGCCGGCGCGCCGGGAGGATCGCCGAACCGGTCTCCTCCCCGCCCAGCTGCGGGAGTTCATCGATCAGGAAGAGGTTCTTCACACCGCCGCGTTCCTTTTACTCCAGACAGAGTTTCGCGCCCCGGGCGATTTCACGCAGGTTGTGTTCGGCCACACAGGCGTCGACATCCTCCTGATCGAACATCCGGCGGGGCGAGAGTTCGATCAGCGCATCGACCTTCCCCTCCGGAGTGCGCGGCACCTTGACGCCCGCCGCCTCCAGCCGCCGCGCATCGCGGTCGACCAGCAGCGCCCGGCAGCTTTCGACCGAGTCGACGCCGGTCGGATTCTTGGTCGGAGCGAAGAGATCCTCGCGCCGCCCTTCGAGCACCATCGTGCGCTTCGCCAGCGGCATCGCGTCGAAGATGAACGATTCGAGCTTGACGCCGTTCGGTTCGGAAGGCCTGACCGGATTGCCCGCCTCGTCGAGGCAGGAGATCTTCTTGTCGGCACGGTGCCACGGCAGCTTCAGCGAACCGCCCGCGGTCAGGCGTTCGATGAAGTCGCGCGAGATCACGTGAATCGCCGGACTGCCCGCGATGAAGCGCAGCGAACCATCCGGATTGCGGCTCTCGGCCAGTTCCGCGGGCAGGTCGCTGTATTCGATGATCTCGATGTGCCCCCGGGTGACGCAGAAGTTGCCGAGCTTCTCGAACGGGCCGGTCTTGGCGAGCATGATCGCGCTCATCTCGGAGCGTTCGAGGTCGTGAAGTCCGATGAAGAGCGGATTCACCACCGGAATGAGCGGATTATCCACCTGGAAGTAGGAGAGGTGTTCGACCCCTTCGCGCTTCATGCGGTCGAGCGCGCCGGATTTGCGCAGCGCCAGCAGCGTGCCGCCGTGTCCGTTCGGCGAGAGCGAGAGCGAATCCTTCTCCGCCAGCAGCAGTTTGCCGTCGTAGCCGATCGCCGGCATCGTCCCCTGCGTGAAGAAGAAGACCTGCTCCGGCGCCAGTCCGAAGAATTTGTGCTCGTGGAAGAAGGCCTCGGTCGCCTCCCGGTTCAACAGACTGGTCATCACGTACCAAGTGAGCGGCTTCCCGTATTTCTCCCCGACGCGGAGAATCGACGACGCGAAGGATTCGAACAGCGTCCTGCCGGTCACCGGCGCGATCGGATAGGTCCCCTTCGGCCCGTCGAAGCCGAGCCGGGTCCCCTGCCCGCCCGCCACGGTGAGGCAGCTCACCCTGCCGCCGCGGAGCAGTTCGGCGCCGCGTTCGGCGGCCTGCCGGTAGAGGGCGCGCATCGCCTCGTCCTTCGGCACGAGCGGGAAGTAGGGCGCCGGGCCGAGATCCTCCGGGATCCGGGTCTTCGGGCGGACCAGCACATACTCGCGGATCAGCTGATCCATTTCGTTGAAGTCGATCTCCTCGAGCTGGCCGGCCAGCTTCTCCCGCTCCGCCGGGGAGAGTTCCGGCCAGAAGCGGAGCAGCTGCTCCTGGTGAACGGGGGCGAGACGATCGAAAAGCTGCTGACGGCGATCCATGATGACAGGGCTCCTTCCCTTGTATGTTCGGCTGGAAATTTCTTTGTTCTACAATATACTCCGGAAACGGCGCGACCGCAACTGCCGGAGCGATGTTTTTTTGGTTCTTCGACGGTTCTTGCCGGAAGGGAACGTATTTTGAGAAAAACGCCGCGATGAAATGGAAAAAGGCCGACATCGCCCTGATTGTTTCCGGAACAAAACAGCAGGAAGGAGGTTGCGATGTCGGTTCCTCTTTCCTGTACCCGGCGGATACGTGGATTTCAACAGCATTCCGTCAAAGATACACCGTCAAGCGTCTGT
>CAZPWP010000173.1:0-5414 GCA_964590295.1 uncultured Victivallis sp. | reverse complement strand
ACGTTGGGGAATCCCATGCCGGCGGCGACGTCGCGTTCGAGCCGGCGGCATTTTTCATGGTCGCCGTCGAAGAGTTCGAGGAAGCTCGCCTGGGTGCCGGTGGTTCCCTTGACGCTGCGGAAGGGGATGCGTTCGATCTCCTCCTGGACCCGTTCGAAGTCGAGCAGGAAGTCCTGCAGATAGAGGCTGAAGCGCTTGCCGACGGTGGTGAGCTGCGCGGGCTGGAAGTGGGTGAAGCCGAGGGTGGGCAGCGCCTTGTTGGCGTCGCAGAAGGCGGCGAGCTGGCTCATCAGCCGGAGCAGTTTGCCGCGGATGATCTTCAATCCTTCGCGCATCTGAATGAGTTCGGTGTTGTCGGTGACGAAGCAGCTGGTGGCGCCGAGGTGGATGATCGGCATCGCCTCCGGGCAGAGTTCGCCGAAGACGTGGATGTGGCTCATGACATCGTGGCGCAGTTCACGTTCTTTGGCGGCGACTTTGTCGAAGTCGATATCGTCAAGGTGCTGCTCCATCGCGGCGATCTGGGAGTCGGTGATGGCGAGCCCGAGCTTCTGCTCGCACTTTGCCAGCGTGAGCCAGAGCCGCCGCCAGGTGGAGTGTTTGAACTGCGGGCTCCAGAGACAGCTCATCTCCCTGCCCGCGTAACGGTCGGTCAACGGATTCTGATAGACGTCATTGTTCACCGGAAATACCCCTTCCAGTTGAATAATTTGATTTTTCCTGCGATAATTCGATTTGCCGTTTGCAATCGACGGGGAAACGGTATATCATATAATTTAAGGCACAATCGGTGATTTCGCAAGGGAACAAGGTGAAAATATCTCATGGATGCGCAACGCTTCGCCATCGTCATCAAGGTCAACGACCTGAACAACTGCCGTTTTTTCTACCGGGAACTGCTCGAACTGGGGGAGCCGGTGGTGGACAGCAGCTACGCGGTCTCCTTCGAACTGATGCCGGGCTTCCGGCTGATTCTGGAGAAGAGTGCGGCGCCCTACCTGGAGCACGCCTCGGCGGCGGCATCGCTGCTCTTCACCGTGCCTGACCTCGACCGGCTCCGGCGGCGGCTGGAGGATGCCGGTTACACCCCGGCCTTCGATACCAATCCCCACCTCGGCGGGTTTCTGATCGGCAGCGATCCGGAGGGGAACCTCTTCCGGGTGCGGGAGTCGTATCCTGCCGATCCGCCGGAAAAATAGTGCTCTCAAATCGGCCGAAAACGACGGAAAGCCGGCCGTTTCGAGCCGCTTTTCCGGAAAAAATCTGTTTTTTTTTTGAAAAAACATCAAAAGCTATTGACATTGAGCCATTTTTCCGGTATAATATTGGAAAATGTTCGATGGAGAGCAACTGTTTTTGATTGGATTGGTAGTATTGAACTGATCTCGGAGAACCGAAACAACTGCCAGAGCTGACTGGCGGCGTTTCCCGATGCGGGAGGGAGACGACATCGCAATCCCGCCGACGATTTCCGACTGTAAGCAATGCCTGCGAACTCCTGACGGTCCGATCTTTCCGGCGCGATTCCCCAAGAAGCTGTAATAGGTAACGTTTCAGGAGAGCGGGCGAAGTCAAAATTTTTTCAACACTCCGGAGGGCCGGAGAGAAAGCAGAAGAGAAAGGAATCAGGATGAACATCTACGTGGGGAACTTGCCGTACGGAATTGACCGTGACGAACTGCGGGCCACTTTCGCGGCATTCGGCGAAGTGAGCTCCGCCCGGATCGTCACCGACCGCGAAACCAACAAGTCCAAGGGCTTCGGATTCGTGGAAATGCCGAACGACGCCGAGGCGCGCAGCGCGATCGCCGAGCTCAACGGCAAGGAGATCGGCGGCCGCAAGGCGGTCGTGAACGAAGCGCGTCCGCGGGAAGAGCGTCCGCGGGGCGGTTTCGGCGGCAACCGCGAGGGCGGCAACCGCTGGTAATGACGTGTGATTCCCGCGGGAGGGAGTTCCGGTCGGCGGAATTCCCCCCTTTTTTCTTTTCCGGAAATTGCACAATTCCGGGAGCGATGATATTGTAAGAGGGCGGCGCGGGAGCTTCGGCTACGCCGCGGAACTCTGGATTTGTCACGCAGGGAGATGGTATGATAAATAACTGACGTTCGCGGTTTCCGCCCGTAGCGTGTAATTTATGGCGATTCACCTGCACGCCTGGAAGCGGACAGGTTGCAGACCGGATGTTTCAATGAGGCGCATCAGAGACGGTGACGACCTCGGAGATGACAAGTTTTGCGGGAGTGGATTTGCAGCGGAACAACTTCACTTATTGCATCCGGGAAAACGCCGGAGAGAAGAAAATCGGCAAGTGCGGAATCAGTGAGCTGAAATGCTTTGCTTCACTGCTCGGAAAGGATGCGGCCATGGCGGAGGAGGCGACCGGCAATACGTTCATGTTTTACAGCTCGCTGAAAGCTCATGTTGGATGACGGGTGGTGGTGAATCCATCACAGTTCAAAGTCATCAGCTCTGATTGCAAAACGGTACAGCCCGTATCTCCATGCCTTTCATGAAGCGCTGAAAAGTCGACGGGGAGGAGCAAAAACCAATATCGCCTTGGCTCGCAAATTCCTCGATATCGTATATAAAACATTAAAAAACAACTGGATGTTTGAGGACTTTTCTCAATTCAAACTCGTAAAAAATTGAGCTTTTCTCGACATCGAAGTGGAAATTTATCATGGGAGGTGAATGATGAAAACGTTGACGGAAAAACAGAAGAATATTCTGGAATTTATCGAAGAGTTTCTGGATCGCGAGGGCATGGCGCCGACGGTGTACGAAATTGCCGATAATTTCAATATCAAGACTTCGACCGTCTTTGCGCATCTGCGGGCGCTTCAGCGTAAGAAGCAGCTGTCGCGCAGTTCCAAGGCGCGCAGCATCAGTCTGATGTCCCGGAGGCGGAGTGCCCGCGGCGTACCGCACGGTGCATTGATGATCCCGCTGCTCGGCAGAGTCAATGCCGGAGCTCCCGTCGAGAGCCTGGAATACAAGGAAGGCGAGATCTGTGTCACCTCCGCTCAGGTCAACGATTATCCGTTGGAACAGTTGTTTGCGTTGCGGGTGCAGGGCGAGAGCATGCGTGATCTCGGCATCTACGACGGGGATGTGGTCATCGTGGCCCAGACCGCCAACAGGCCGCGCCCCGGCGACATCGTCGTGGCATTGGTTCAGGGCAATGAGGTTACGGTCAAGAGTTTCTTCCCGAAGACCGGCGGGCGCATCGAGCTGCGACCGGCCAATCCGGAATATGATGTGCAGATCTATCCCGCGAACGAGGTCTCCATTCAGGGGCGGGTGATCGGGCTGCAGCGGAAATACTGAAAAGGGATCTCTCAGACGCGGAACTCCGGATGGAGCCCCGCTTTTTTGAGAGTTAAAAGAGTTCTCCTTGCACCATGGTGTCCGCCTGGGAAGCCGGCGGCTCCGCTTCGGCCGGAAGGGCGGAGAAGAGATCGTCCTCTTCGGGCGTCGAGGCGGCGGTGGGCTCCGGGAGCTCCTTTAAAATGCTTTTGAGTTCGTTTTCCCTGCAGAGGGCGGCGATCTTTTCCCAGTCCGGCTTTTTCCGGCGGAGGAAGGTGCCGAGATCGCGGAAGCGGGGAGGCAGGTCCTCCCTGAGCCGGATCAGTTTCCGATTGCGCTGCAGCAGTTCGGCGGTTCCGGCGAGCTTCTTTTCGAATTTGGAACCGGCGAGCCGTTCTGGGTGGTCAATCCAGCTTTCGATCGGTCCGAACTGGGTGAGCAGCTGCGCCGCGCTTTTGGGGCCGATTCCGGGTACGCCGGGGATGCTGTCCGAATTGTCACCGATCAGGGCGAGATAGTCGACAATCAGCGCGGGCGGGACGGCGAATTTCCTGATGATTTCGTCGACGCCGCGTTCTTCGAAACCCGCGTTGCCCGAGACCGGCGAGAGCATATGTACCCGATCGTCCACCAGCTGGGCGAGATCCTTGTCGGAGCTGACGATCCGGACCGGCGCGTCTGTCGCGGCACGAGTGAATGCGGCGATGAGGTCATCCGCCTCGAACTCCGGCTCCTCCAGCAGCGGCCAACCGAATGCCTCCGCCATCGTGCGGATTCCCGGAAGCTGAGCGCGGAGCGCCTCCGGCATCGGGGGGCGGTTCGCCTTGTATTCCGGATTGAGTTCCATCCGGAATCCCACCTTCCCGCAGTCGAAGAGCATGGCACCCCGCTTCGTCGGATAGTTCTGCTGAATGTGGAGCAGCAGCCGGGTGAAGACGAAGAGCGCGTTGGTCGGTTCTCCCCGCGAGTTGGTCAGCATTCGGATCGCGAAGAAGGCGCGGAAAATCTGGCTGTAGGCGTCGATTAGAATCACTTCGTCTGGCATGGCGGAGTTTCCGGGTGAACGCTTTCAATAAAACGGGCAAGTTCGGTTTCCAGGTGCGGGTAGAGCCGATGCGGCCGGGAATCGGGAATCCAGATGCCGTGGCCTTCGTCAACCGTGGAATACTCGTAGTAGTCACAGCGGCATCCCAAGGCGCGGGCACGATCATGGAAAAGTCGGGCGCATTCGACCGGTACGACCTGATCGTTGTCCCAGTGGGTGAGCAGAACGGGCGGCGAATCGGGGTGGAGCTGGTTGATCGGATTGGCTGCGGCTTTCTTCGCTTCAGTCACCTCCTCATGGAAGAAGAGAGCATAGCGGGATGTATGCAGCGCGAAATCACAGTTGAGCTCGTCGATTCCGGAGATGGAGATGATGCCTGCGACTCGTTCGGGCGGGAGGCGCAGACCGGTCATCAGCGCGAGGTGGCCGCCGGCAGAAGCGCCGCAGATCAGGAGCTTGCGGCGATCGAGCCGGGCGAACTCCGGCTGATCGCCGTTGAGCAGGAATCTCGCCGCCCGGAGACAGTCGTCGCCACAGGCGGGCCAAGGAGCGATGGAGATCAGCCGGTAGTTGATGTTGAAGACCGCCCAACCGAGCGATGCGATGAACTGCGAGACGCCGCAGAAGCTGGACTTATCCCGTGCGCACCAGGCGCCGCCGTGGATGGTCAATGCGACGGGGGCGTATTCGGGCTGTTCCGGCAAATAGAGATCGCCGAGTCCGCGTTCTCCTGCCTCCGGGGCGTAACAGATTTTCGTCATTTCGTCTACTTCTTTTCCAATTTGTTATTGTCCCAAATTTTGTGAAAGAATGGATGTCTTGTCAATGAGCATTGCTTTGCTCTGGTTTATAATAGCACATGGAATTTTATTTTTCAAGTCATAAGGATTTCTCCTCATTTCTTCCGCAAGGAATCCCTGGAGGTTCTCTGTTGATTGTTTCCGGAAATTCCGTGGTTCATTTTGAATGCATGGAAAGTTCACTGCCGGAAACAATCTTCGCCTTCACAAGATTTGGTTCTTCGACGGTTCTTGCCGGAAGGGAACGTATTTTGAGAAAAAC
>CAZPWP010000172.1:4890-5514 GCA_964590295.1 uncultured Victivallis sp. | reverse complement strand
TGGGCAGATACCAAGGAACTTTTCTTCATGCTGTTGAAACACTGCAAGACGATTGCCCCGAAGCATGAATTTTCATTCAAACGAAAGTTGTACAGTCTGGATGCGACGCTGATAGAACTTTGCGTTCGCGCTTTCCCGTGTGCGGCTCAGGCCAAAGGAGCCATCAAGCTCAACATGCTGTTGGATCTAATCTAATGGTTATCTTCCAGTTTTCCTGGATTTCACTCACGGCGATCTTCATGAGGTCGCCTGCGCTCGGAACAAGCGAAAACGCAGTCAAAATCCAGGTTTGGACAGCGCTCATCGCCATACTGATGACAAAGTATTTGAAGTTTTTATCGAAAGCGGAATGGCACTTTTCCACACTGGTGACATTTCTGAAATGGAATCTCTTCGTTTACCGGGACTTGCGGCAATGGTTGAATCAGCCTTTCACAAAGCCTCCGGAGCCGGAGAGTTTTCAACCGGAATTTTCATTTTAGGACAGCGTTTTCAACAACAGGGGGGCTGCTTTTGAAAAATCACGCAATTTCAGAGCTGTTGGGCGGGGGCATACGTCTAATTACACCATTTTGAAAGTTGTCAGGCCAGGAGTGGGCCGGAGCGGGAAAACCCGCAACAGTT
>CAZPWP010000172.1:0-4880 GCA_964590295.1 uncultured Victivallis sp. | reverse complement strand
ACAGTTGAGAGCCGATCTTCTCCAACGCGGCAAAATCCTGTTCCACCCCCGCGACGTTCCGCTCTGACCACATCCGCGTAGCCGCGCGGCTCGCCCAGTAATTCACGCCGAGCGTCTCCCTGTTCCAGCATCTGTACACTCTTTCCGCTGTGTTTTTCCTAACTATACCCGACAAACAGGCGCAAAGCAAGCGCCGCGCTCTCCGATCCCCGGGAAAAGATTGAAAAAAACAGAGAAACGGAAGCGGAGTCCGGGAGTTCAGATCAGCGGGACCGCCTCCGAAACCGCGCGGCAGCCGGGATACTCCCGGCGGAGCCGTTCGATATCGGCCTCCTCCAGGCGCCAGCCCGACGCGCCGACATTCTCTGCAAGATGGAGCGGATCGGCAGCCTTGACGATCGCCGTCACGCCCGGCTGGGAGATCAGCCAGTTCAACGCGAGCTGGCGGGGCGTCCGGCGGTACTTTACAGCCAGTTCCGCGAGCAGCGGCACCGAACAGTCGACGCCGCGCAGCGGACGCCAGGCGATCACCATGACTCCCGTCTCCCGGCAGTAGTCGAGCAGTCCGGAAAGTTCAATTTCGCGCACCTGCAGATTGTAATGGAGCTGATTGGCGGCAATCGGCGCCTCGGAAAGCTCCTGCGCCAGCTTCAGCCGCTCCAGCGAGAAATTGCTCACGCCGATGTGCCGGGTCAGCCCGGCACGGTGCAGGCGGTTCATCGCGCGGATCGTCTCCTGCAGCGGGACCTCCGGATTCACCTGATGAATGAGGTAAAGATCGAACACCTCGACGCCGAGCCGCCGCAAACTCGCCTCCGCCGCGTACAGCGGGCCGTCTCCGCCGAGGTGGGTTTTCCACACCTTGCCGGTAAGGAAGAGCCGGGAGCGGTCCACGCCGCGGATCGCCACGCCGACCAGCTCCTCGGCGTAGCCGCCCGCGTACATTTCTGCGGTGTCGATATGAACCAGTCCGGCCTCGAGGGCCCGGCGGATCACCGCGATGTCGCGCGCGTCGTCATTCGCCGGATCCCGCTCCGAAACGCCGCCCAGGCGCCAGGTGCCCTGTCCGAGCTCCGGCATCGAGAAGCCGTTGGCGAGAGTTTTCCACGGGATCTTCATCAGCGGAACCTCCTCCTCTCCTCCTCCAGCCGCTTCCGCCGCAGGCGGTCGCACAGGAAGAGCTTCCGTTTCCGGTAATCATCCACCAGCACCAGGATGCTCAGCAGCCCCGAGACGCGGAATCCGAAGCTGCCGATCACCGGAATCTCCCCCCAGGAAGGCGGAATTTTCGCCACGATAATCAGCGCGGAACCGATCAGCAGCGCCAAAATGAGCAGAGAACGGGACATCCGCTCCTTGGTCACGTAGAGGGTTTCTTCGACATCGTTGAGCCGGTGGTGCTCCACCCGGAGCGTCAGGTCGCCGTGTTCGAGCCTGCCGCTGATGTTGCGGATCGTCTGCGGCATGTTCTGAAGCGAGGAGATGTTTTCGCCGAGTATGTCGAAAAAACGCCGCACATAAGGGACCGGATTGAGGGTACGCATCTTGAGCTTCTGCACGAACGGCTTGACCATCTCGACGATCCGCAGCTGCAGATGGAAGGTCCGCCCGAGATGTTCAATCGGGATCAGCGCCTTGAACATCACGTGGAGGTTGGACTTGCGCGAGAGCTCGCACTTGTTGAACATCTCCATGAGCTCTTCGAGGATGTGCGAGACGCTCAGTTTATCCAGCGGCATGTTGATGTTCTCGTCGACCAGATCGCCGACATCGCGTTCCAGATCCAGCCGGCTGCCGATGAAACAGCCGGAGATCGTCATCCGCAGCGCCGTGTCGGTCATCAGAGAGATCTGTCCACGCAGCATATAATCCATGATCTTGACGAAATCGTGCCGCTCCTCCTCGCTGCTCCGCCCCATCATGCCGAAGTCGATGAAGGCGAAGCGATCCTTCTCCAGCAGAAAGGTGTTGCCCGGATGCGGATCGGCATGGAAGAACCCGTATTCGAAGATCTGCGAGAGCAGTGAGTTGACCCCGAGTTCGGCGATGTGCTGCAGGTTGTATTTCCGGCGGACCGCCTCATCCTCAAGCACCTTCGCGGCGGAATCTCCGAACACCCGCTCCATGGTCAGCACCCGCGTCGTCGTGTAATCCAGATAGAGGCGCGGAATCACCAGCCCGTCGCTGCCGGACATGTTCCGGGTGAAACGGAGCAGATTGGCCGCTTCGAACTGACAGCTGAATTCGCGGTGGAGCGAATAGACGAACTCCTCGACGATTCGCACCGGTCGGAGCCGGGCGGGCGAGGCGTTGAAATTCTCCAGTTTCCGGGCGATGTAGAACATGATCTCCAGATCGGTGGCGATCAGTTCGTCGACGCCCGGACGCCGGACCTTGACCACCACCGAGGTCCCATCGGCAAGAACAGCAGCGTGAACCTGACCGATGCTCGCCGCCGCCAGCGGTTCCGGGGAGAGCTCCCGGGCGTACTCCGGCGAGATGAGATCGGAACGGGTGGAGAGGATCTGCCCGAGCTTGATAAAGGTCGCTCCCAGCTCTTCGAAGAGCATGCGCAGCTTCTCCGGGCGGCTCCGGCCGGAGAACGCATGATCCGGCCGGAGCCGCGTCTTCAACGGGTGGATCTGTTCAGCCAGATCGTAAAATCCACAGGCGGCGGTGATTTCCAGTATCCCCGGAAACCGCTTGAATGACCGGTAGTCACGGGTGGATCTCCGACGGCACTCTGAAACGCATGACAGCCTTCTCCTTCGCCTCACCTCACCTCACCTCTGCTTCAACGCGAACGCGGCTCCTCCATCGCCTGTCTGCCGCGGGAAATCGTACCCTTTTCCCGCACGGTCGACTGCGACGCCCGCAGCGGCGACTGCACGGCGATCGCCGCGACCGGACTCTCCGCGCTGACCGAATGAAGGTTGAGCACCGCCTTGATGAAATAACGGCGTTCCCCGTCCGGGGAGACCGCCAGCTTTTCGATGAACGGCAGCTCCTTGGTGACCAGAATATTGTTTCCGGGCACGATCTCAAGCGGATAACGGGTCGCAGGCTTTTTGACATCGAAGGAGAGCGGAATCCACAGCCCTTCGTCCGGTTCGGTGGTGCCCGGCAGCCAGAGCTGGCAGTAGACCAGCAGATTGTCCGGCTCGTTGGCGTACCATTCAACCAGCCGGAGCGGACGGTCGTCGATGTTCCGGAGCGAGAAGGTCACCCGCCCCGGCTTCCCGGCAGTCAGCGTCCGGTCGCCGACCAGCTTGAGCGACAGTTTGTAGCGCGCCAGCTGCGGATACTCCGGCAGTTCGGCGATGACTCCCACTCCCAGCTCCTCGCGCTGCTTCACCTCCTTCACACAACCGGCGGTCATCATCACGGCGATTCCGACCGCCGCCGGCAGAAAACGATGCAGTACATTCATTTCAAAAAAACTCCTTCGTTTTTTTCCGGTTCAACTCCACCAGTTTCGTCAGAACCGCAGTCCGCGCCTCAGGCGTAGCGGCCCGCTGCAGTTCAAGCGTCAGCGCCCGGCGCTTCTCCTCCCGGCGGAAACGCTGCAGCTCCCCGACCGAATCGAGCACCGCCCGGCTGACATCGGCATAACGATGCTCCCCGACCAGCAGCCGGCTGATCGCCGGAGAGGGGTGTTCAATCAGCATGTCGGCAATCGCGCTCCCCGCCTGGTCGAACTCCCCGTTCAGCGCGGCGTTGACTGCCAGATTGATCGCCCGTTCCGGCAGGGTATCCTGCGTCAGTTCCCCGGGCGGCAGCAACTCGGCAATCTGCCGCGCCGCCTCCTCATAGTTGACCGCCAGCGCAAGCAGTGTCAGCAGCGCGGCAGGATAGTTCTCCTCCTCCGGACGCGCCGCGGGCCTCTCCTCCTCCCGTTCCGGGAAGCGGCGGCGGCGCACCTCCTCCTGCCGGAGCTTCCGGCGAATCTGCCGGAGTTCCGCCCAGAAGGAGTCCTCGCTCACGCCGAATGCGGACGACGCCTCGCGGACGTAGGACTCCAGCTCCACCTGATTGGTCACCTTCCCGAGATATTCCGCCACCTCGGCGGCGGCCTGTCCGCGGCCGGCGGGGGAGCTCATGTCGTACCGTTCCGGCAGCGAGTCGCAGAGCACCCGGAGCCAGGAGACTGCCCCCTCCACCGCCTGCCGGACCGCCTCCGCACCGCCGTTGCGGAAGAGTTCGTCAGGATCCTTCCCGCCCGGAATCCGGATCACCCGGATGTCGAACGACATCGGCAGCAGAATCTCCAAGTCGCGCCGGATCGCCTTCTGTCCCGCCGCATCGGAGTCGAGCGCCAGAAAGATCCGCCCGGCGTAGCGGCGCAGAATCCGCCCCTGGCTCTCGGTGAAACTGGTTCCCTGCGGCGCCACGGCACATTCGAATCCGGCCCGGTGAAAGGCGATCGTGTCGAGCTGCCCCTCGCAGAGGATCGCCATGTTTTTCTCGCCCATCATCCGGCGGGCCAGCGGCAGCGCGTAGAGCAGATTGCCCTTCTTGAAAATCGGCGTCTCGGTGGTGTTGATGTATTTGCCGCCGGCGGGCGCGGCCTCCAGCGCGCGCGCGCTGAACCCGACCGCCCGGCCCTGTTCGTTCTCGATGGTGAAGGTGAGCCGCCCCTTGAAGTGATCGTAACAGCGCCCGGTCTCCGCCTTGCGGCTGACGACACCGGAGTTGACCAGTTCCGCGTCGGAGAATCCGATGCTCCGCCCGTAGTTGAGGCAGGCGGTCCAGTCGTCGGGACAGGCGCCGATCCGGAACTTTTCAGCGACCTCGGGGGGGATTCCGCGCTTCTGAAGATACAGAGCCGCGGGCGAGGCGGGATTCGACGTCAGGGTCCAGCGGAAAAATTCCGCGAACGC
>CAZPWP010000171.1:0-5533 GCA_964590295.1 uncultured Victivallis sp. | reverse complement strand
TGTTGAATCTTCAGGGTGTCCCCGAGATTGAACCGTTCCGAAAAGTTCGCGGCGTTGTAGAACATGGCCGAAACGTTTCCTCCGCCCTCGATATCGGTCAGCCGCAGTGCCTGGCCCCGGCGAATGATGCGCGAGTAGTTCCAGCCTCCGGCGATGGTGGTTTCCGTGATGATCCGATCCGTGATGTCGTTGTTCATAATCATACCTCCTGTTCGGGTTTTACAAAAATGTCTTGTCGCCGATCATATTGACGACTTTGAATTCACACTCGTCTTCCCGCTTGACGGGAGGACGGATCAACTTGTCGATGTGCTCCCGGGTTGCGAGGAACTCCGGTTCGAGCAGCATCCGGGAACTGCGCGGCCGCGGAAGCGAAACTTCGATGAGTTCATTGATTTCGCCCGGATTCGCTTTCAGCGCCAGAATGCGGTCGGAGAGATAGACCGCCTCATCCAGATCGTGCGTCACGAAAATGATCGTGATGTCGATGTTCCGCCAGACTTCGAGCAGATAGTTCTGCATCTGAGTTCGGGTCTGCGCGTCGAGCGCCCCGAACGGTTCGTCCATGAGCAGAACGCGCGGCTGAGGCGCGAGGGCTCTGGCGATTGCCACACGCTGCTGCATGCCGCCGGAAAGCTGTCCGGGATAGTAGTCCGCATATCGGGCCAGCCCGATGATGTCCAGCCACTGCAGCGCGATGTTTTCGGCGGTGTCGCGATCCTTGCCGATCGATTCCAGCCCGAACATGACGTTCCGGCAGACCGTCAGCCAGGGAAAGAGCGTGTACTTCTGGAAGACCATCCCGCGTTCCGCGCCGGAGGCGACGACCGGTTTGCCGTCCAGCAGAATTTCGCCGGAAGTCGCCGTTTCGAGTCCGGCCAGAATGCGGATCAGCGTCGACTTGCCGCAGCCGGAGGGCCCGATGATCGAGAGGAACTCCCGCTGATGGACCTGAAATGAAATGTCTTTCAGGACAATCTGTTTTTTTCCGCTGGAAGTCGGAAACTCCTTGAAGAGATTCCGGGTTTCCATGATGACCGGGCGGCGAACCAGCCGTGCGAGCCGGTCACGCACCTCGGGACTCATCATTTGTTTGTAATCAGGCAGAGTGCTGTTCATCTCTTTTCCTCCTCTCCTCTTTGGAAAGAACGATCGAAAAGACCTGGTCACGGGGACCGAAAATCTCCTCCGCCGCCCGGTAGAAAATCCCCTTGTGCTTGCTCTCCCACGGGAAGATCTGGCGACCGAACCACGCGAGGAACATATCACAGAACAATCCGATGCAGCCGATGATGATGATCGCGGCGTACACATTTGAAAAGTCCCGGTATTTCGCCTGCTGGTTGATGAACCAGCTGATTCCGGAACTTGTTCCGACCACTTCCGCGACGATCAGATAGGTCCACGCCCAGCCGAGCAGAATCCGCATATCCTTGTAGAGCCGCGGGAGAACACTCGGGATGATGACTTTCATCAGGATTCTTCTCCGGGATGCGCCGAGAGTCTGAGCCGCCTCGATCAATGCGCCGTCCGCACTGCGGGTAGTGTTGGCCACCATCGGCAGCTGCTGGAAAAAGGTTCCGATGAAGATGATCGCAATCTTCGGCGCATCGTTGATTCCGAGAATCGCCACGCACAGCGTCGCAAACACCGGCGCGGGAAAATAACGGAAAAATTCGATGAACGGTTCGATCAGCCGCTCGAAAAATGGAAATGTCCCACAGAGAATCCCCAGCGGAACTCCGAAGAGCGAAGAGATCAGAAATCCGAGAAACACAATCCGGATGCTGTGCCCGATGCTCTCGTGAAACCACGCCTCCCCGTCGCGGCGCGGCGGAGTAAGAAACGCGGTAACCAGCGATCGGGCAACCTGATGCGGCGCCGGGAGATATGCGGGGTTCGCCCGCTCCCCCCGCATGACCTTCCCGCCGCCCGAGGCCAGTTCCCGATTTTCCTCTGTAAACGCGCTGCGCTCGATAAGATCGCCCTGGGCGCACAGGAAGCTGTCCCCCGCGTCCGTCACCCGGATCAACGGGTGATAGAGAAACGGGACATAGCTTACCAGGCACCAGAGCAGAAGCGGCAGTGCGAACGAGAGAAACAGCAGAATATATTCCTGACGTCTGGTTAATTTTCTTCGTATGGCAAAACAGCCAACGTTCTGCATTTTCATCATGAACTTCCTCAATCCGGAACCGTGAATTATTTCCGACGGGTCAGATACTCTTTCGTAAAAATCGGCGTGATATGCCGGTTCACATCGACGCTTTTCTTATAGATCTTATTCCCGAAGAAGAACTTGTCGACAATTTCCGACGAACCGTAAATGGAGTCGAAGCCCGGCGTTTTGCGGAAACGGGCCAGAGCCTCCTTCGCAGTGAGAAAACGGGTGCCGTCGATGTATTCCCCGTATTTTTCGGCGGAAACGCCGACCCGGTCGGCCATGATTTTGATCGCTTCCGGACGGGTTGCGGGATCGTTCAGAAAATCGATGACGTCATACCAGGCGGCAACGACCTTCCGCCATTCGTCGCGATGCTTCATCAGACTTTCCGTCGAAACGGTCAGTGTATCGTAGATGATGCCGGGCTCATCCGCGCTCGTATAGATGGCTTTGGAACCCTTCACGAGTTCAAGCGCGTTGCCGGAGTGCGGCTGCCAGGCGACCACGGCGTCGACCCCGCCGGTTTCGAGGATCTGCGCGGCCTGATGGGTCGGCATGTTCACGAGTTCCACATCCGACTCTTTGAGCCCGTTCTTTGTGAGAGCGTTGATGAGAAGCGCATGGCTCAGACATCCGAATTCAACCCCGACCTTTTTTCCCTTGAGTTCCTTGACGGAATTGATCCCGGGCCGGGCGACGATTTTGTCGTTGCCGTTGCTGTAATCATTGATGAGGATGATGACGTTCCGCGCGCCGGTTGCATTGAGTACCATCGCGTCGCCGTTGGAGAGTCCGACCGCATCGATTTTCCCGACGGAAAACGCATCGAGCGAGGGCCCGTACTCGAACCACTCGAGTTTGACGTTGACGCCGTGTTTCTGGAAAAATCCTTTTTTGTCGGCGATCTCCCAGGCGGTCCAGCCGGGCCAGTCGCTGTATCCGATTCGCAGCGTCGGCTGGTCAGCCGCCATCATAATCAGAGGAGTGACAACACTCAGGATTCCTGCTAAGACAAACTTAAAACCACTCATTTTCAACCTCCTTGTCTTATGAACGGTTGGCTGTCTTGTCTTAAGCAGAATTGATGCCAATATTGCTTTCTGAGGCGAATCGTGTTGAATCGTCCAGCTTGTGTTTTACAATTTTGTACAAACCGCAACGTCGGCAAGACCATTTTTGTTCAAAAAAACGGATTGGAATGCCGTGACAGGCGAAATGCATGACGGTTGCCGAAAGCGTCGTCACTGGTGTGGAAATTTACAAATGTATTTCACAAGACCGGAGACAAAACTGCGGGAGGAGAAAGCAACGCCGGTCATCTGCAAACGTGCGCGAAACAGGCATTTGCAGATGACCGGCATTGCTCCGGCTCTTCTCTTGCGAGATGAAATTGGCTGCGAGCTTCGGCTCCTGAGGCGGGCGCGGCAGGTTCGATTGCGCCATGCTCTTGAGCAGATACGCCATATTGTTCCCCCGTGTGCGCATGGCCTGGAGTCCTTCGAGGTCGCGCCGAACCTCATCCGGCGCAACCCCGCGGATCGAGTTCCGGTACTGAGTCGAGACGACCGGCATTTACAGAATGAAGCATTCACGATCCCGAAAGCCATACGCCTGTTTGATCAGCCGGCGGATTTTATTGTTGAAGCCTTCCATTTCAGCATTGCTGATATGCCGAAAAGTCCGGAAACGGATCATTCCGTCAAGTTTATCCCGGATTGTCCGAGCCATGCTTTTTCATTCCGGAATGCCGGTCTCTTCTGCAAGTTTGACCCGGCGATGATGCATGCGGCGCCGGAACGGTTCGAGCAGGCGACCGCCGCCACGGTGACCGGCTGCCAGGGCGGCGCGAGCATGCCGGGAATGGCGGCGCTTCCGGCGGCATTCGGATATCTGGCGGCGGAGACCACTTTTACGCTGCCGCCCGTTTTTGCAATGCGGGCGGCGGCGATCCTTCCTCTGCAGCGGGTCGTGGACAGTGGGACCCGGGAACGGTGACGAGGAGGAAGGGCGTCAAAAACGGTGTTTTTTCAGAAAAAAACAAAAAAATCTCACAAAAAAACGAAAAAAAGATTGTTTTTTTGAAAAGACTGGGTAAATTTACTGACAGTGCAGTTATTTTTTTCGAAAATGAAGCCGCCGGGGTGCCGGAGGGCGAATGAGCGTGATTAAGGAAACGGGATTATGAGTGCGGTGATGGAGGATGCCGTCATTCAAACGGAAAACCTGTCGAAAGTGTATAAACGTTTGTTCCGGCCCGGAACATTTGCTCTGAATAATCTGACGGTCACGGTTCCGAAAGGGGCGATTTTCGGCTTTCTCGGTCCAAACGGCGCCGGGAAGACGACCACCATCAAGATTCTGATGGACCTGATCAAGGCGACCAATGGCAAGGCGTATGTGCTGGGTCGTCCCTCCTCCGACGTCGAGGTGAAAGGAAAAATCGGTTTTCTGCCGGATTCTCCCGCCTTCAGCCCGCAGCTGACCGCACGGGAGTTCCTCAACATCTGCGCGAAGCTGCTGCGGCTGCCCCCGGAAGGGCGCGCAGAACGGATCGAGGAGGTGCTTGACACCGTCAAAATGGCGGACCATGCGAAGGATAAGATCGGTTCGTTCTCGCGCGGCATGCTGCAGCGCATCGGCGTGGCACAGGCGATCCTCAACAAGCCGGAACTGCTGATTCTCGACGAGCCGCTGCTGGGGCTGGACCCCTTCGGGCGGCAGGAGTTCAAGAACATCATCCTCGAACAGCAGAAACGCGGCACAAGTGTGTTTTTCAGCAGTCACATCCTCTCCGATGTGGAGGAGATCTGCAACCGGATTGCGATTCTCAACAAGGGGAAACTGCTCTGTGCCGGGCGGCTTGACGAACTGCTCGCCTGCTCCGGCACGAGTGCGACGATCGCCCCCGGCAACGATGAAATCCTCAAGGAACTGATCGCGATGGCCTCCGGCACCGAGCGGCAGCCGGACGGCTCCTGGGTGTTGAATTTCGGGCGCAATGAGGAAGCTGTCCGCAAGGCGGAAGAGTTGAGTGTGAAGCATCCCGGTGCGCTGATGATCACCGCCATGCACGAGAATCTTGAGGAGTTTTTCTTCCAGACGCTGGAGAAGGACCGTGCCCGAATTGAGGAGGAGTCGCAGAAGTAATTCGCGTTTTAAGCGTTTATATATAGAAATAATAAGATTTTTTTAAAAAAGGTCGTTGAAGTAAAGAAAGGCAGGAAGGTATTGTAGATGAACGAATTGTTTGCAATTGCAGGAAGCACGTGGCGTAATGTGCTGCGTCTTAAGGTGGTCTATTTCCTGGTGTTCTGCGTGTGGGTCCTGGTCGCCTGCGCGCTCAACTATGATGTGCTTTCTCTGGGGCTG
>CAZPWP010000170.1:0-5551 GCA_964590295.1 uncultured Victivallis sp. | reverse complement strand
AAATGCAAAGAAAAGGTATATTCATGAGAAAATTTCTGATGTTGTGCGGTCTGGCTGCCTGCACCGCGGTCTGCGCCGCAGACTGGGTGCTGCTGCCGGCCGGGAGTCGGGGGGAAGGCAAGGTGACTCCCGCGTCGGACGGTTTCTCCATTGAGCTGGTGAACAGCGACGGCGTCAACAACTATGCGACCGCGATGAGCAATCCCGCCCCGGTGCCCGCGGCGGGGAAGCAGATGAGCTTTACGCTGCGCGGTTCCACCGAGAACGGCAAGGCGGTTCTCACGCCGTACATTCTGATCGAACGCAACGGCAAATGGATCACGCACGAGGGCCCAACCCTGCCGATTCTCTCCGGAGAGGAGAAAGCAATCCGGCTCGACTTCAAGGAGTTCCGGAACAATACTCTGCCCGGAACGCTGCGTCAGCTGAAGTTCGTGCTCCGCTCAACCGGGGAACCGCAGGGGAAGAAAAGCATGATTGAGATCCGCAAATTCAACATCTCCGATGCAGTGGCCGCCTCGGCGGAGACGCCGGAAGGGAAAAAACAGACGGATGCGCTCCCCTCCGGCATCGACAATTTGAAGTTCCGTTTGCTTGCCGTCCCGGGAGTCGGCGACGGCAAGGTGACGGACAACGGTCGCAGCGGTTGCGTCATCTCGCTGACCAACACTGCGAAAAACAATTATGTGATCGCGCTGTCGCAGCTGAACGGCCGCGCTGCCGCCCAGCAGAAACTCGCATTCCGGGTGCGCGGCAAGTCGACGAACGGCAGCGCCCATCTGACCACCTGCCTTGTCGTGATCCGCAACGGTAAGTGGGATAACATCAATACGTCCGGCATTGAAGTCCGCAACGACGAATACAAGACCGTTGTCTATGGACTCGACACCGATTTCAGCCTCGGCGACGCGCTCTGGGATCTGAAACAGTTGAAGTTCATCCTGAACGGTTCCGGGAAGCCCACCGGCAGTACGGCCGAGGTCGAGATCGAGGATGTCCGCATCGTCAGCGCCGACGAGCTTTCCGGAGCCGGGGTGGATTTCATCGTCGTCCCGTCTCCGCGTGAAAAGCAGGTGCGCACGATTCCCGGCGTCACGCCGGTGATGGTTTGGTTCGACTTCGACAACGACGATCTCTCGGGGCGGATTCGGAGCCGCGTCTCGCCGGGGATCATCGACGATCCGGTGACGACCGCGGGATTCCGCGGGCGCCTGCTCGACAATGCAGAGGGGATTGTCGAACTCGCGGATTCTCCGGAGGCTGCCAATGTGCTCGTCTACTCACGCGCCGCTCCGGGAAATCCGGTTGCGGTGCTCGACGGACTCGCGAAGGGAAAACGGCTGCTCGTTTATGGCGACCCCGCCGATCCTGAAGTGAGTGTCCGCTTGCCGCTTGCGCTCGAACCGCTGGCACTGACCGGTTTCGCATCGCGGTCGAAGGTTGGGAAGGCGGCGGAGCATCCGCTGCTTTCGGGGCGGACCTTCGCCGACGGGGATTTCGGTCGTTATTTCAAGAGTTCGCTTCGGCGCGGGCGGGCGCTGCTTTCGTTCGAGGACGGGACTCCGTTCCTCGCCGAGGACGGGGCGATTCTGCACTTCGCCTGCGGGATCGGCAGTGCGATCGAACCCGGGGAGGTGTTTTACGACAAATTCTTTCTGCGTGCCGCCGCGCTCGGCAACGCTCCGGCGCTCGCCGCGCTTGACGCACGCGAAAAGGAGTTGCTCGCACAGCGCGCCGCAGCCGACAGTTCGCTTGTCGGCTCCGTGCTTGAAGAGGCAGGAATCATACCGGCCGCGGAGCTGGTCTACCGGCCCGGGATGTCGCGTGACAACATGGGGCGGTTCGGCTGGCTGATCGGGGAGGGGCTCTCCTGCGACAGCATCAGCCGGGACTTGACCGTGTCGAACGGCGCCCAGAGCTATCGTTTTGACGCGGACGGCAAACTCTCCATCCCGTTTGCGGACTGGAGTCGAAAAGTTGTGAAGGGGGAGATCGCGTTCCCCTCCTCCGCCGCCGCATCCGATGAGATTGATCCGTGCGAGGGATGGTCCGGCGTCGGCGAAGTGGAATACACCACCGAACTTCTGATGGATCCGGCCTGGAAAGGCAAATGTCTGCTATTTGAAGTCAAGGGCGGCATCGACGACGTGGACAGAACCTGGCTCAACGGCGTTGTAATCGGGGAGACCGGAGAAACTGTGCCGCATCACTGGATGACGCCGCGCGTCTATCCCATTCCGCAGGACAAGGTCCGCTGGGGCGAACGGAACCGGTTCACCGTCCGGGTCGGCAATCTGCGCGGCGAGGCGCGGTTCGGATCGCGCCCGTACTTGACCGTCTCGGAGAATGCCGGGACTCCGGAAATCGCAGTCTGCGCCATCGACTGGATCGGCAAGACCTGCCGCGTCAAATCGAATGGCCAGACGCGGGAGCTGCAGATGACGCTGCTGGCCCCTTTCATTCGTTATACGTTCCCGCAGTCCGAGGTGATGCTCGCGCAGGAGAACACGTTTGATTACGCCGCCTGGAGTACCGGTCAGGGAGTCTGCATTGCCGATTTGCGCCGTACGCCGGAGTTCTTCGATCGGAAGCGTGACGGAAAATGGAACGCGCCCTGGCTGCTGCTGTTCCGCAAGAAGAAAGGCAAGCCGCTGCTGCTGGTGTTCGCCTCGCAGCCCGGTTCACTCGTTGCGCAGCTTCGCGGCACGGTTCTGGAAGGGATTCGCATCTCCGGTTCGGACGGCCGCCCCGTCGGCGTGGTCGGCGCAGGCTGGCCGTGGGGCGTTACGACCCCCGACTCGACGAATTGGCCGGAGGCGCTGCCGGAAACCGCATTGCGGCAGATCGCGCAGGGGGTCAACATGGCGTTGAACCTGCCGGTCGGCTGCGACGAGATCTTCGCGCTGGACCGGCAGAATCAGCGGGTCCGCATCGTGAACCGTTTCCGCTTCAGCCTGGTCAGGGACGACTGGAATACTCCGCTCGAACCGTTCGCAACGCTGCCGCCGCTCGCCGCCTTCGCGTTTGAACAGGGAAAACTTGTCGAAACCGATGCAGCTGTAATCGATTTCCAGCTGAATACCCGGCTCGGACCGACGGCCGGGGTGCGCAATTGCAGCACAATCGCTTATTCGCTGCCGCTGCCGCCGCCGGAGGATCTGACGATTCCGGGGATTCGCAATGCGGGCGAGCTCGGGCGCGCGTGGAATGAGATCTTCGCTTCCGGCGTACGTTTCTCCTGTGGCGGAGGCGTTCCGGTCACGGCGTGGACTCCCGCAAATCCCGCGGGCGAGATTCCAACCGGAAACATCGACCTTTTCGCGTGGAATTTCGGCATGACCACCGCTCTTCAGGGTGGACTCCTGCTCGATGAATCGAACCGGATGAAACTCGAGGAACGGTGCCGCAACCGCTTCATCGAGCCGATTGAACTCTATCAATACAAGAACTTCGTGCGTCACCGCGAAGAGCCGTTCAGCGGACTCAAATATCCGATCAGCTTCAACAGCTACTATCCGAACACCACCGTTTACGCGCCGGGGATGGGAACGAAGATCATCTACGGCGACGGGAACGAAGCGTGCACGGTGACCAGCTGGGTCGGCCGCCAGCTCGCGGATGTTTACGGCCACGCGGGACTCGTGCGTTCCAACTGGCACTTCTTCCGGGAGATCATGCGCTACAATCTCTTCATCGACGATTACGCGTTCCACGCCGGCAGCTGCCGCGAATTCGGCGCCGGCGCCTGGATCGATATGCTCAACGGCGAATATGCCGGAATGGTCTACTTCTCGCGTCTTGCGGAACTCGCGGGGGACGATGCCACCGCGGAGCATGCGCTTTACCGTGCCGCCAAGCGTATGCTCCCCACGCTGATGCGCCTCCATTTCAAGAGCTACCTGAACCGGGCGATGCCGGAATTTGACACCTCCGCGATCAGGCTTGTGACCGGATTCGGGGAGGACGGAGTCAAGACCATGCGTTTCCCGACCGGGAATTTCGTGACGGCGATGGATCTCTTCGATCTGTCGCAGGGGTCACCCGGCGTGCTCTATCGACTCTACCGCGATCGCGCGCTGCCGGAGATCCAGACTTATCTGCGGGAGACTTCACTGCCGATTTTGACCGATGAGAAGAATTTCATCATGCGTTCGGCCTACCTTCAGCCGTTCTCGATGTACGGGGAAGATCCAGCTGCGCTCGAACGGGCAACCGCCAAAGTTCTCGAACTGCATGGGGAAAATCTCAAACGCGACTGGCCCGGCATCTGCGCGCCGTTCCACTTCGGCTGCACGCTCTGGCGCAAATATTCCGCTCCGGCCTTCGCGGAGTGCAACGAACTCGACATCTCCCGCGCCGTGTACGATCCCGATACCCGGAAACTCGAGATTGACTTCGAAGCCGGGCCGCGGAGCCGGCTCGTAGTCGAGAGCGTCACCCCGCCGAAGCGCATCCTGCGGCACGGTTCCGAGGTCGAGGCCGCGAAGACCGACGCCGGGTGTCTCCTGCCGCTGCTCCCCGGAGAAAACCGCTTCGTCCTTGAATTCTGAACAACGGGCGCGGGAGATTTCCCCCGCGTCCGCCAGTATGGCCCGGTCTGCCGTTATGCGGAGACCGTTTTTTCCCGCTTCGCAACAGGCGGCGCAGGGCGCACGCCGTTTGCGGGCGGCTCTGTATCACAGCGACGCCGTCAATGAGGTCCGCCGGATCGCGCCGGAACTCTCTCTGGGCTGGGTCGGAATCAAAACGCGGAAGGGGAAATTCTTTGAAGGCGAGGAGGCCGTTCAAAAACTTCTTGAAGCGGTCGATTATTTTGAACATGAGGTGCACAATCCTCTCTTTGTAACTCAGGGTCTGCTGAACCGGGAGGGATCATGCCGCATTCCGTAAAAACGGCATGATGAGGGGTTCCCGCTCCATGAAAAACAGAGTCCGGATCGGAAGAGCGAAAAAGTTTCCGTGTTCCACAGCCGGCGGATCAAGTTCGCCGCAGGGAAGGTCATGGCAATGACGGTTTCAGAACAATCTCTGCGCCGGGCCATAACCCCTCCCAGTCCAAACCGTCGTTTGCACTGTCCGAATTTTCCCTCAATGGCATTGCGTGCCGAATTGTCAGCGCGCTGCCGCTTCAGAAATTTTGGTTTCATGTCCGGCTTTGCCACGCACGATCGGCCGAACATGTGGCTGATGCAAACGGACAATCCGCTCATCAATGCGCCTCGAATGATTGTCAAGCATCGTTCGCTGTTGATCGTAAAGGGTTCGGATCAGGAGCAGCTGTTCTGAAATGATTGGAGATACGGATTTTTCGATCGCGCTTTCCACTGCTTCACGACCGCTCAGACCAGGAATTTCCCTGATCAGCAAGGCCCCGAGTGCTATACGGACATGCAAGGCAACTTCACCTCGACCATGGCTTTTGAAGTGGCGGGCATACTCTGACTCCACCTTTCCGTACTGCACGGTTTTTTCGCTTTTCCGGAACAAGATACTGCGCAATCAGAACTTTTTCTGCTGCAATTTATTCAAAATCAATAGATTTTATCGCATT
>CAZPWP010000169.1:0-5602 GCA_964590295.1 uncultured Victivallis sp. | reverse complement strand
ATCCGGCCCACATCGGAGGCGTTCTTTACGCCCCACGTCTCCAGCACCAGCGGCGCCATCGGGCCGTACTCCTGCTTCGCGAAATCGCGCAGGCCGTGGAGCAGTTCGAGCGCCGAGACGTGGCGGTGTGCCGGCAGCCTCCCCACCGTGAAGGTTACGCCCTGCGCCACGAAGCCGTAGGCGGCGCGGTCGTAACGATTCTCCCGGTCGAGAATTTCGGAGATTTTCTGATCGATGGGGGGCTGGTTCATGGCTGTTTGAGCACTCCGGGTTTCTTTTTGCCGGAGATGAGCGAACTCGGGTCCTGGTTGAGGTAATCGGCCAGTTCGCGCAGGGCGTCAAGGGCGAGGTTGAGCTTTTCCAGCGTGTTGGCGAGCCGGCTCTGGCCGTCGATAAAGGCGTCCGCGGCGTTCCGGAACGCCGCCGTGCTTTGCGGAATCTTCGCTTCTCTGGATTCTGTGATCAGCTGCCGGGTCAGCGTGTTGATCGCCTGCAGATCCTTTTCGAGCAGGTCGAGGAACTGGTTGATCCGGGTTTCGCTGAACACCCGGGTGATGGTGCGGCTGCCGGATTCGAGATTTTCGGCGGCGTCGTTGATCCGGTTGATCGTCGACTTGAGTGCCGGGTCGGAGAGCAGCCCGGAGAGTTCGCTCAGGCTCCGTTCCAGCCCGTCCGAAATCTCTTCGAAGCGCACCCGGGAGATCCGTTCCAGCGAGGTCCCCAGTGCTTCCAGCAGATCGTGGAACGAAGAGGGCACTGCCGGAATGTAGAGCACTCCGCTCTCCCTCGCATCCGCAGGCGGTTCGCGCAGCATCTCGCCGGGCGTGGCGAAATAGTCGAAGTCGATGTAACGCATTCCGGTGATGCCGGTATATTCGAGGCGGCAGCGCATGCCCTGCTCCAGTTCCGCCTGGAAGAAGCGGCGGAACTCCTGTTCCTGCCGGGCGCGGCTGTTGACGCGGCTGCTCGCGAAGGTATCGTAGTCGACCTCCATGTCAACCTGTACGAGTTTGTCCGAAACGCGGATCAGAATTCGCGTGACCGTGCCGATCGGCACGCCGCGGTACTTCACAGCCGAACCGGCGGTCAGACCCTGCACCGATTCCGGGAAGAAGGTCTGCAGCTTCGCCCGGTGCGTGAAGATGTTCGACAGCCCGAAGAAGAAGAGCAGCGCCAGCAGTACCGCCACGCCGCCGAGCACAAAAAGACCGATTCGGAATTTCTGGTTCTGGTCATTCATTTTGCCGCTCCATTTCCCGGTCTCTCCGCCTCCGGCTCGGAACTCTTGAGACCGTCACGGCTCAGAAAGGCCTGTACCCAGAGGTTCCCGGAGTGGTCGCGGAGCGAAACCGGATCGCCCTCCGCAACGATGGTTTTCGCCTTTTTATCCATCATCACCACCCGGTCGGCGATGGTGAAGACGCTGTCGAGCTCGTGGGTCACCACCACAACCGTGGCGCCGAAGCGGTCGCGCATCCGGAGAATGAGCCGGTCGAGGTCGGCGGAGGTGATCGGATCGAGTCCCGCCGACGGTTCGTCGAAGAAGAGCAGCGTCGGATCCAGCGCCATCGCCCGGGCCAGTCCGGCCCGCTTGCGCATGCCGCCGGAGAGTTCCGCCGGCATGTAGTCGCCGAAGCCGCCGAGGTCGACCAGTTCGAGTTTTTCCCGGACCAGTTCGGCGATCTCTTCCGGCGACTTGTCGGTGTACTCCTGAAGAGGAAGAGCGACATTTTCCGCCAGCGTCATCGAGCCGAAGAGCGCGCCGCCCTGATAGGTGACGCCGAATTCGCGCATGATCGCCTGTCGCTCCGGTCCGGAGGCTTTGACGATGCTCCTGCCGCGGATCAGGATCTCTCCCCGCAACGGCGTATAGAGGCCGATGATGTGTTTGAGCAGCGTGCTTTTGCCGCAGCCGGAGCCGCCCATGATGCAGAAGATTTCGCCGGATTTCACCTCGAAGTTGAGATGTTCCATCAGTACGCGCGAGTTGTAGCCGATGGAGAGGTCGCGCACTGCGATTTCGATGTTGCCTTTTTCTCTCATAACCCCGCCTCAATAACCGATGAACGAATAGAGTATCGTGATGATGACGTCGGCGATCACCACGAGAAAGATCGACGCGACCACCGCGCTGGTCGCCGCTCTGCCGACGCCGAGGGCGTCGTTCTGCGCGACGAATCCGCAATAGCAGCCCGCCAGCGTTACCACCAGCGCGAACGCGAGACTTTTGGCGGCGCCGAGCAGAAAGGTGACGTAATCGAGCACTTCGATCGAGCGGCTCCAGTAGGTCGTCACCGGAATTCCCATCGTCGCCGTGCCGATCACCATGCCGCCGAGGAGTCCCGCCGCATCGCCGAGTACCGTCAGCAGCGGCAGCGCGATCAGCATGGCGACGAGCTTGGGGAGTACGAGATAGGCTTCCGGCGTGATTCCCATCGTCTCGAGCGCGCTGATCTCCTCATCCACCTTCATCGTGCCGATCTCCGCGGCGAAGGCCGAACCGGCTCGTCCGGTGGCGATCAGCGCCACCATCAGCGGTCCGAACTCCTTGAGCACGGCGAATCCGACCAGATCGACCACGAAGATCTCCTGCCCGACCTTGCTCAGCTGGATCTGGCCGTTGACCGCCATCACCAGCCCCATCAAAAAACAGATCGCCAGCACGATCGGCAGCGATTTCGCCCCGCACAGATCGAGGTAGTAGAGTGTTTCGCGGAGGCGCAGCCGGCGGGGATTCCGGAGCTGCGGCAGCACGGAGGCGACCCTGCCGATGAAGATGATCGGCTCCATGATCCGCTCCCCGAAGGTGTGGATGAAGGATCGGAAACTCTTCTCCCGGGTCACTTCGCATCTCCTCCCGCTCCGCCGCCGCGGTTTTTCAGTATCCCCTCACGACCTGCCGCTGCGGTTTGATTTTCGGTTCTTCCAGATAGAGGGAATACCACGCATCGCCGAATCCGGCGTTGCTGAAATGTTTCACTTTCCCGTTGACCAGCCGGTCGCAGTTTTCGACCAGCGTGGTGTTGTCGGAGAGTTTTTTCGCGGCGACGAGGGCGGCGACCGCCTTCTCCGGCTGTTCCTGACGGAGTTTGATCCAGGCGTAGCTCGAGGCGACCAGCGCGCCGTCTTCGCCCTTCAGCCGGCGGCACCGCTTCTGGTAGAATTTGTCAAGTCCGGGATCGTCGGTCTTGTAGAGGCGGACAAGCTTGATCGCCAGCGAACGGGGATCCATCAGGAAGCAGTGCTTGAGCAGTTCGTCGCACTTCGTGAACTCCTTGAGCTGGAAGTGGAGCTGCATCTTCATCGTGTTGATCTGGCGCCGGAGCATCGGATTCCACTTGTACCAGGGGGTAAAGCGCTCCGTCTCCTGCAGGGTCCTGCGGATCGCATCGTTCTGGAGTTTTTCCAGCGTCTGCTGTGCCGCGCGCAGACTGCCCGGGGGGCGCTGCTGGTAGAGCTGCATCTGGCGGTTGATCTTCGCCTGCGCCTCCTGCATGATCGTCTGCAGCGACTGCTGGATCACATTCACTTTGCGGCGGATCACCAGCCCGATGAGGAACTGGACGATGAGGAAGGTTCCGAACATGCAGACGATTCCCCAGCCGGTCCCGAGGTCGCGCGAGGTGATCATGCCGATGAGGATACCGGCGAGAATGGATAAGACAATGCTGAGCATTTTGATCGAATTCCTCTCTTATTTGCGGCGCTTGCGCTGCTTCTGGCGCTCTTTCCGGGCGAGTTTGGCGAGCCGCTTTCTGCGGTCCTGCTCCCTTTTCGAGATCGGAGCGGGGCCGCCGAACAGTCCGCCGAAAGCGCCGGGCATCGGAGTTTCCGGCAGCGGCGCGCCGGACATCAGCCGCCCGAGCATGCCGTTGTGTTTCATCATCTTCCGCATCGACTCGAACTGTTTGATCAGGCTGCTGACCTGCTCGATCGGCACGCCGGAGCCGCGGGCGATGCGCTTCTTGCGCGAGAAGTCCATCAGATTCGGATTGGAACGCTCTTCCTTCGTCATCGAGAGGATCACCGCCTCCATCCGGGCGAAATGCTTCGGATCGAGTCCGGAGAGCGCCTCGGCGATCTGGCGGCCGCCGGGCAGGAATTTGAGGATGTTCTCCATGCCGCCGAGTTTGCCGATCTGGCGGAACTGAGTGAGGAAGTCGTTGTAGTCGAACTTGTTCGCCCGCAGCTTCTCCTGAAGTTTCTTCGCCTCTTCCTCGTCGATTTCGGCGGCGGCCTTCTCCACCAGCGAGACGACATCGCCCATGCCGAGGATACGTCCCGCCATCCGTTCGGGATAGAACACTTCGAGGCTGTCGAGCTTTTCGCCGAGGCCGACGAATTTGACCGGCCGCCCGGTCACCTTGCGGATCGAGAGCGCCGCGCCGCCGCGGGCGTCGCCGTCGAGTTTGGTCAGGATGAAACCGGTAAGATCAAGCGCCTGATGGAAGTGTTCCGCCACCGAGACCGCCTCCTGGCCGAGTGCGGCGTCGGCGACCAGCAGCACCTCGTCCGGATGGACCGCCTGCCGGATGCGCACCAGTTCCTGCACCATGGTGTCGTCGATCTGGAGCCGTCCGGCGGTATCGATGATGACGACGTCATAGTTCTCTTTGCGCCCGACCTGTTCGACCGCGTTGAGAGCGATGGCGGCGACGTTGACGCTGGTGCGTTCGGTGTAGACCGGCACGTTGACTTCACGGCCGATGATTTCGAGTTGATCGATCGCGGCGGGGCGGTAGACGTCGCCGGCGACCAGCAGCACTTTTTTGCCGTCGCGGCGGAGTTTCAGCGCAAGTTTCCCCGCGGTGGTGGTTTTGCCGCTGCCGTGGAGACCGACCAGCATGACGACGGTCGGCTTCGACTGGAACGTCAGTTCGGAGGCGCCGCCGCCGAGCAGTTCGATCAGTTTGTCGTGAACAACCTTCACCACCTGCTGCCCGGGGGAGACGCTGCGCACCACATCGCGGCCGATGCACTCGGCCTTGACTCCCTCGATGAATTCGGAGGCGATGCTGATGTTGACGTCCGCCTCAAGCAGGGCAAGACGGATCTCGCGCATCGCTTCGGCGATATTCGCTTCGGTGAGCGTACTCCGCCCGCGAAGCTTGCGGAATACGTCGTGCAGTTTGTCACTCAGTGATTCAAACATCTTTTCCTTTTAACCTCATGATTGCTCCATATGAAATAAATCATTTTCTAATATACCGTCTGCGGCGGTGAACTTCAAGAGTTGCTTTGAAAATTCACGCTTTTCAGTTGCTTTTGCCGCGACTTCATGGTAAATTATGAAAATTCGATTCACCAAAACGACCAGGAGAATTCTGAAAATGCGCAGCGATACCATGAAGAAAGGGCTGGAGCGCGCCCCGCACCGCGCCCTGATGCGCGCCACCGGCATCACAAGCGAGGAGATCAAACGGCCGTTCATCGGCGTCTGCAACTCCTACACCAATATCGTTCCCGGCCACTGCCACCTGAAGAAGGTCGGCGAGATCGTCTGCGACGCGATCCGGGAAGCCGGCGGTGTGCCATATGAGTTCAACACCATCGCGGTCTGCGACGGCATCGCCATGGGGCACAAGGGGATGAAATACTCCCT